>NZ_JBFAET010000155.1:0-21754 GCF_040642095.1 Streptomyces sp. NPDC020362 | reverse complement strand
GAATGTGCGCGAGCCGACGGCTACTCGTCTGCGCCGGTCCGCCGTCCGCCGCCCGCGGGGCCGTGGTGGCCGGTCGCGCAGTTCCTCGTGAACGCCTCGCGCGACGCGTCACTGGCCGTCGTCGGCCGACGCATCCGCACCAGCTCCCTCGGTGCTCACATCGGCCATGTCACCCACGCAGCTCTGCACCACATCACCGCCCCCGTCGCCGTCGTCGCGCACGTCTGACCGGCACTTTCCAGAGGAGAACCCATGAAGCCAGCGTTCGAACGGGCCTTCGCCGAGACAGTGCCGCCCGTTGCCACGGCCGTCGACGTCGATCCTCCGACCTGTGCGCGTGGCCCCTCGAACACGACGTCTCGCAGGGGCGCAGTGAGCGGAACGTACCCGTGCCCGGGACGGTGATCAGGATGGACCGGTCTATCGTCGTCGGCGTCGATGGTTCCGAGCCGAGCCTGCGAGCCGTGGACTGGGCGGCGGACGAGGCCGCCCTGCGCGGCACGGCGCTCAGGCTCGTGCACGCATCGCTGTGGGAACGCTACGAGGGCGCCTCACTCGCCCGTGACCTCGGCAGGTCGTCGGAGGAGGTCATGGCGCGAGACATCGTCGACACCGCCGAGCGGCGGGCTCACCACCGGCAGCCGGGCGTCAAGGTGACCACGGATGTTCTGCCCGAGGCGCCGGAGGACGCGCTTGTCCGCGAGAGCCAGACAGCTCTCGCGGTGGTCATGGGCTGCCGTGGCCGCAGCGGCGTGGCCGAAGCGCTCCTGGGCTCCGTCGGCGTCATGGTGGCGGGTCGTGCGTGCTGCCCGGTGATCGTGCTGCGTGGCAACCACGACAACCAGGTGCGCTCGGGCGCACGTTGTCGCGTCGTGCTGGGCGTCGGTGAGAAGCCGACGGGATCGGCCGCTGTGCGGTTCGCCACCGAAGAGGCCCTGCTGCGCGCCGTTCCGCTGGAGGCCGTACGGGCCTGGCGTCGGCCCGCGCACGCGACCACGGGGCATCCGCTGATCGTCGGTGAACCGGCTCACCGGTACGGGCAGCAGGCCGTGAAAGTCCTCGAAGAGGCGCTGCGCGATGCGCCCGCCGACCTGCAGGTGCAACGGCGTGCGGTCGAGGCCCGCACCCGCGACGCCCTGCTGGCTGCTTCCCGCGAGGCCGACCTACTGGTTGTCGGTGCTCGGCGCCGCCAGGGCCATGTCGGCCTCCAGCTCGGCCGGGTCGCCCACGGGGTGCTGCATCACGCCGCATGCCCGGTGGCCGTCGTGCCTGAGCGCGGCCGACCCAGCCCAGCATGAAGCCACCGGAACAGAACTCCCCTGCGAGGGTTCCGGCTTCCCTGACGTCGCCCGACCGACAGGTGGCCCGGTGCTCCGTCTGCTCGAAGGCGTCGTCGACGTGACGGATCGGCTCACCCAGCGACCGGAGACACACCTCCGAACGGCGTAGGGCGGGCTTCCCGCGTCGGAACCCGATCGACCGGCCTTCGCGATTGCCGGATCCGTGACGTCGGCCGGCGCGTGGTCCGCCGTATCCGGGATATGCGGTCGTGTCGCGTGGGGAAGCGACGCATCGGGACATGAAGCAGGCTGGAGCTGGATCGCTCGTACCGTCGATCCACTCGACGAAGGTCTGGTGTGGGCAGGGACGGTGTCGCAGAAACAGGCGCAGGGCCGGCCGGACCAGCGCCGGTGTGCCGGCGATGAAGATCCGAGGAGACGCGTCACCCGAACTCGATCCGAATCGAGGGCAGTTGGTGCAGCGCGTTGTCCACCGTGCAATGGCCGACCGCCGCACGCAGCGCTTCGAGCCCGGCCCTGCTCAGCTCGTGCGGTACCAGCACCCGCAGTCTTGTGCAGGCAACGTGGGCGGGCCGGTCGTCGGCCATGGTGAAGTCCCCCAGCACACGGAGGTTTTCGCGATCGAGGTGGTGGCCTTCCAGGAAGCGCCCCGCGTAGTAGGCGGCACATGAGGCGCGCGGCACGACGAGCAGTCCGACCGGCGTCGGCGACGGTCATCACCACCCGCCTCGACCGGCTGATCGGTGACGACGGTGCGGCCGCGTACCGTGACTTCGAAGGCCTGGCCCTTCAAGTGACTCACCTGTACTTGGCCCGGAGGCACCGGGGTGACGGGCGTGTGGTCTGTCATGACGTCTCCCTCGGCTGTCCGGAGCGGCCGTGGCGCTGTGCGGCGGAGCCGGGAACGGTGGACGTGGCGGGCCAGGCCAGAGCACGGGTGATGTCGGCGATGGTGAGGATGCCGACGAGGCGGCCTTCGTCGACGATCAGCGCCCGGCGCAGGGGGCTCGCCTCCAGGCGGGGGAGCACATCGAGCACGGGGTCCTCGGGGGCGGCCGTGACGATGTCGCCCAGGGGCCGCATCACCTCGTGGACCATCGTGCGCGCACGGTCCAGGGACGGGGTTGCGTCTACACGCCGAAGGGTGATCACGCCGGTCACCGAGCCGTCGGCCGCAAGCACCGGGAACGCGGAGTGGCGATACCGGCCGAAGGGCCCCTCCGCCAGGAAGTCTGCGAGGAGCGCTGTGGCCGGCACGGTGACCGGGTCCGGAGTCATGACCCGGCTGACCGGGACACCGACCAGCAGGCTGCGCATCTCGGCCTGGCGGGCCTCGGCGGTGGCCGCGGCCATGAGGAACCAGCCGAGCAGTGCCGCCCACAGACCGGACAGGTCATGCCCGTACAGCACGGCCACGAATCCGGTCACCACCATGAGCCAGCCCAGCGCCCGGCCCGCCGCCGAGGCATCTCGGGTGGCCCGCAGCCGGTCGCCGGTGCGGTGCCACAAGTACGCCCGGAGCAGCCGTCCTCCGTCCAGCGGCGCGGCGGGCAGCGCGTTGAAGACAGCCAGCAGAACGTTGATCGCGGCCAGCCAGGCGAACGCCTCGACCACCAGCCCCGACGTGTGGAGCGCGTCCAGCCCTGCTGCGACGCCTGCGAGTACGCCACCGGCCACAAGGCTCGTGAGAGGGCCCACGCCGGCGATGCGCAGCTCCGCCGCCGGTGTCGGGGCCTCGTCGCGCAGGCGGGCGGCTCCGCCAAGCATCCACAGGGTGATGCCGTCCACCTGGACGCCGCTGCGCCGAGCGACCACGGCATGCGCCAGTTCGTGCGCCAGCAGCGAGGCGAGGAAGACGACGGCGGCCAGCAGGGCGAGTGCCCAGTACACGACGGCGGGGTGGCCCGGGTGGGCATCGGGAAACCGGCCGCGCGCCAGCGCAACCGTCACCAGGGCGACGATGACCAGGACGCTCCAGTGCAGGCCGACTCTCACGCCGGCGATCCGGCCGAGGGACAGCGTCTCGTTCATGAAGATCTCGCCTCACCCTCCGATCCGTCATCAGGGCGGGCGCCGGTGAACTCCCTGCCAGGAGCAGGTCCGCGGCCCCTTCATCGTCCGACGGCGGTCGTATCGGAGGGAGGGGCCGATCGGCTCGCAACAGGGACGACCGGCCCGGTGACGACGGCGGTCGGGGGCACGGGACGGCCCGGCCCGGAGAAGGGAGGTCACCTGTTCATGGAATGGATCAAGCAGGCTGAACGAGACGCTCCCGCGCCGATCCGCAGCTTTGCCGGCTTCCTTCTTCAGGACCTCGACGCCGTCACCGCTGGTCTCACCACCCGTACAACTCGGGAGCGGTTGAAGGACACGACAATCGGATCGAGAGCATCAAGCGCACGCCTTTGCCGACGCGGTGAGGAGGACTCCTGTGATCAGGTCGGGATGGATGCGTACCGCGTGGTCCGTGCCCGGCTGGGCGGCCCAGGGTTCGAGCAGTGCGCAAATGCGTACCTGTTCGAGGGGGTCGGTCACCAGCCTGGCGTAGCCCGTGACCACCACGCTCCAGCCGAGATGCGTCTCGGGGTCGATGGCGTCCGCCTCGTAGGCGACGACGACGCCCGTGTCGTCACCCCGCTGGGACTGGGAAGTGAGGGCCGCCCCCTCGGGGGTGCGGATGACGATGTCGCCGCCGTCGAGGACGTGGTTGACCGGACGGACGGTGGGTAGGGCCTGCCGGGTGAAGACGACCCTGCCCATGGCCACGCTGCCGAGCAGCCGAAGCGCCTCGGCACGATCGAGTTCGATGCGCCGGTGCGCCGGACGGTCGACGTAGCGGACCATGACGCCTCTCCTCGGCTCTGCGGTCTCATATGTCTCCAGCGTCGAGCGGGACAGGGCCGCCGGGGCAGGTGCTCTCCGTCCCCAGAGATGGGCCGTTCGGCCCCCGAACGACGACTCGCGGCGGGGGGGTGTGAGGCAGGGGGCCGGAGGAGCGGCCTGTCGGGATTGCGCACCGGTTCCCACCGGAGACCGATACGGTGGTAGCGCAACAGCCCGATGGTTCCCCCCCCGCGCCGAGGGACCTGGAGGAGCGTGGTGGCAAGCTCAGAAGAGCCCCACGTATCACTGCCGCAGCTGAAGCTCGACGAGCTGCTGGAGGAGCTGCAGGCCCGGATCGACGCAGCCCGGGGCACTCAGGAGCGGGTGCACAGCCTGCTGGAGGCGGTGCTGGCCGTCGGCCGGGAACTGGATCTGGAGCAGGCCCTGCACGCCATCGTGGAGGCGGCCGCCGCGCTGGTCGACGCCGAGTACGGCGCCCTCGGTGCCATCGCACCGGACGGTACACGGCTGTCCGCCTTTCACACGGTTGGCGTTACTGAGAGGCAGATCTCCGAGATCGGACCGTATCCGGAGGGCCAGGGCATTCTCGGCGAACTGATCCGTCACCCGGTGCCGCTCCGGCTCGCGAAGATCTCCGAGCACCCGGCGTCGTACGGATTCCCGCCGAACCACCCGCCGATGAACGGCTTCCTCGGCGTCCCGATCCGGGTCCGGGACGAGGTCTTCGGCAACCTCTACCTGACCGAGAAGAAGGGCGGCACCGAATTCGACGAGGACGATGAATCGGTACTGTCGACGCTCGCCGTGGCGGCCGGTGTGGCGATCGACAACGCCCGCCTGTACGAGGACTCGCGGTTGCGTGAGCGCTGGCTGCGGGCGAACGCGGAGATCACGCACAGCCTGATGTCGGGCAGCGAACGCTCCGAAGCCCTCGACCTGATCGCCGAGCGTGCCCGGGAGATCATGGGCTCGGCCCTGGCGGCGGTCGCGGTGCCCGTGGAGCACGGCGGATCGCTCGCTGTCGAGATCGCGGTCGGAATGGACGCGGAGGAGCACCGTGGCCTGGTGCTGCCCCTGCACGGAACCCTGATGGGTCTGGCGTATTCCGCTGCAGCGCCAGTGGTCAGCGACGACGTCACCCGCGACGCCCGGATCTCCCCGGAACCCCCACGCTTCGACGGGCTCGGTCCTGATGTGGCCGTTCCCATCGGCACGGGAGAGGGCGGCGTCCGGGGCGTGGTGTTGCTGGCGCGTGAGGCCGGCCGGTCTTCCTGGAGGGGGAGACCGAGATGCTGCGGGGCTTCGCGGCGCAGGCCGCGATCGCGATGGAATTGGTCTAGGCGCTTGCCGCGACTTCGGAGCCGGTGAGGTCCTGTTCCGCCCAGATGGTCTTGCCGCTGCTGTGGTACCGGGTGCCCCAGTGGTCGGAGCACTGGGCGACGAGGAAGAGCCCGCGTCCCCCTTCGTCTGTCATGGCGGCCCGGCGAATGTGCGGTGATGTGCTGCTTGCGTCGCTGACTTCGCAGATCAGCATCCGGTCACGGATGAGTCGGAGTCGGATCGGCGGCCCTCCGTAGCGGACGGCGTTGGTGACCAGCTCACTGACGATGAGTTCGGTGGTGAAGGACAGCTCTTCCAGCCCCCACCGCTGCAGCTGGCGCGAGGCGAGTGAACGGGTGTCGGCGACGGCGCCGGGATCGGCGGGGACGTCCCATGTGGCGACCTGAGCAGCCGGGAGGCTACGGGTGCGGGCCAGGAGCAACGCCAGATCGTCCTGCGGGGACAGGTGTGGGTCCGCCACGTCGGCGAGACTCTGGCAGAGCGTGTCAAGGGGCAAACCGTCCTGGGTGATGATGGCGCAGAGTTGTTCCTGCAGCGGTCGGACGTTGTCGCCGTCGTGGAGAAGGTCTCGCGTGTGGAAGAGGAGAGTGCTGCCTTCAGGGAGCTCGATCTCGAGTGATTCGAAGACGGCATCGCCCAGCCCGAGCGGTTGGTTGGGCGGGATCCTGGGGAAGCGCACCTGACGCGCTGGTTCGGCGATGGCCGGCGGGGCGTGTCCGGCGCTTGCCAAGGCACAGCGGCGCGAGATCGGATCGTAGATAGCGTACAGACAGGTCGTACCCACCAGCCTGTCCATGATGGGAGCGGATCCTGAAGTACGGGCGCGCTCGACGAGCCGTGGCACCATGTCGTCGAGTCGGGCGAGGACCTCCTCGGGGGCGAGGTCCAGTTGCGCCAGGGTGCGGATGGCGGAACAGATCTGCCCGGTACAGGCGGCTGCCTCGACGCCCGTACCGGGTACGTCGCCGATGGCAAGGGCTACGCGGGCGCCTGACAGTGGAATCACGTCGAACCAGCAGCCGCCCACACCGGTGTGTGTCCGGGCGGGCCGGTAGCAGTACGCGACATGAGCCGCACTCTGCGGGGGCACGTTGTGCGGGAGCATGCTCTGTTGGAGGGTGACGGCTGTGGCGCGCTCACCGGTGTAGCGGCGGGCGTTGTCCACGCAGACGGCTGCCCGTGCCACCAGATCATGCACCAGTACCAGGTCGTCGTGCTCGAAAGCGCTGGGGTGGGCCGCCGTGCGGTACAGGTGTGCCAAGCCCAGGATGGTGTCGCGGGCTCGCAGGGGCACCACCATGAGCGAGTGCGTCTCGTGTGCCAGCAGCGCCTTGGCCCGGGGATCGGGGGAGTTGCGGACCCAGTTGCGAGCCCAGCCGACGTCCGGGTCGATCACCGGCACGAGCGCAGGCTCTCCGTCGGCGAGGCTGCGTGCTCACCGGTCCGGACGGCCAAACATTGGGTGTCACCGACATGGTTGTCGGCGCGTACGACGAGGTCACCCAGACGTGTTTGGTGCCGGGATCGGCCGGGGTGTACCCGTGGACCTCGGAACCAGCGATGGATTGCCCCGTCTCCAGGACCTCGGTGAGATGGCGCTCGATCGCGATGGTGTCGAGATCGGGCAGAACCTCGCCGAGTCGATGACCCAGCAACCGGGCATTGGGAACTCCGTGGATGCGTTCGAGTGCGGGATTGGCCCGAATGACGCGGAGCCCGGTGTCGAAGACAACTACACCGATCGGCGATTGTGTGAACAGCGCGTCGAGGACGGCCAGATCCTCCTCGCGCGGAAGCAAACGCTCGGGCAGAGTGCTGTCCGTGCCGTTTGGTGCTTCCGCCGGCCTCTCCATCCCACCGATTCCCGTCAGTCGGCCACGTCTTCATCGGTACACGTGCCTGCCGCGGCGGGATGCCGAGATTGACTCGGTGTGCCGTGCGCGGGGCCACTGCGGGGCAGACGAAAAATGCGGTCCCGGACTGTCGTCCCGCTGACCTGCGGCCGCTGTCCGAGGTACGTCCTGGCAGTTTCTCTCCAGCCTAGACGTCCCACGAGGAGCTCCGCGCGATGAGTACCTCGGTCACCTTAGTTAGGCATCCTAAAGACTGCTTGTCCGCCCCGCCGTGGAGTGACGGTGGCCACGGCCTCCGCTGCTCTCGAGCCCTGACGGGCCGGGCACCGACTCACTCTGTACCGGCCTGCATCAACCACCAAGCGGCGACCTGGGTACGGGTCGTGAAGCCCAGCTTGCGCAGCATGCGTTGAACATGGCCCTGGGCGGTACGGGGTGAGATGACCAACCGGGCGGCGATCTGCTTGTCCGTGAGTCCTTGGCTCAGCAGACGGGCAACCTCCGTCTCTCGCGTGGTGAGACCTGGAGTGCCAGCGCGAGGGGCAGGAACGTCACGTGTGTCGGCCTGCCCCAGTGCTCGGGCGACAGCCTCTTCGAGGTTCAGTCCCGCGCCGGTCTGTGTCCTCTTGGTGAAAAGGATTTCGCCCAACTCCGCGCGCAGCTGCTGTTCGCAGGCCGTGCGGTGGTGGAGCAGGTGTCCCACACCGGGCAACAAGGCTCCGAGCTGTTCCCAGGCGCATTGCGCGGTACCGAGCAGCTCGGCTGCCTCCGCGGCGTTGCCCTGGCGGGTCCTGGCCCACGCCATCAGCTCCAGGCATTGCGCGACCGCGAGCCGGTTGTGTGACGGGTGATGCAGGCGCAGGCTTTCGCGTGCAAGGCGGACGGCCTGTGCGGCGTCTCCTCGTAGCCAGTGGTGAAGGCCGAGGATCCACAAGGCGTGAGCGCGTGACCACTGAGCGTCGTGCGTTTCGCAGAGAGCCAGGCATTCCTGTGCCAGATCCATGCCCCGCGGATCGTCCGACAGGCAGCAGGCCAGGCTGAGCAGGAACAGGGTGGCCCAGGTGTCGCTCAGCATGCCCTGGTCCTTGAACCAGCCGAGGGCTTTCTCGAGCAGGGTGATGGCGTGTGTGAAATCGTCCCGGAAGAGAGCGGCCAGGCCCGCCAGCTGCTCGGCGTGAGCCGTCCACTGCGGCTCGTCCAGCGCCTTCGCCCGGGTATGGCACTCATGTACGCGGTCCGTGGCGGTGGCGGTGTCCCCGCACAGCAGGGCGAGCCATCCGTCGGCCCACAGGGCCTTGATTCTGGCCGGTCCCGGTGGAACGGGCAGGGCGAGGCTGCGCGTGAGCCAGTGACGCTCTTCTCCCAGCCCGCCCGCACCGAGCCGATAGCTCCACAGCGAAGCGGCCATGGCCAGGGCGGTCTCGGTTCCCTCCGGCTGGCTGAGGCTGAAGTTCATGGCCGCACGGACATTGCGACGCTCGCGGTACAGATGGGCGAACCACTCGCTCTGCCGCCGACTGAACCACTCTGTTTCAGCTTGGTACACCAGGTGGTCGTAGTAGTCGCGATGACGCCGTTGCATGCGAAGCGAGTCCGCGCTCTTGCACAGCTGGTGGTGCCCGTACTGGCGCAGGGTTTCCAGCATGCGGTACCGCACGTTCGCGTCGTGCTCTTCGCGGACCAGAACGGACTTTTCGGCCAGGGATGTGACCAGGTCGAGGATGTGCTCGCGTGGCAGTCCTTCGCCGGAACACACGGCTTCGACGGCTTCCAGGTCGAAGCCGTCGCAGAAGACCGACAACCTCCCCCAGAGCAGCCTCTCCTGGACATCGCACAGCTCGAAGCTCCAGTCCAGTGCGGCGCGCAATGTCTGCTGCCGTGCCGGTGCGGCCTGATAGCCCCGGGTGAGCAGTTTGAATCGGTCGTCGAGGCGCTCGAGGATCTGGGCGCAGGTGAGGACTCGCAGGCGTGCCGCGGCCAGTTCGATCGCCAGCGGTATGCCCTCCAAGCGGTGGCAGATCAGGGCTGCGGTCCGCTTCTCGTCCGGCGTGGGGGTGAACGTGCCGAGGGCGCGGGCGCCGCGGTCGATGAACAGTTCGAGGGATTCGTTGTAGGGGTGCTCCGGGGGCGACGCGGCTTCGGGATGCGGTGCCGCCAGCGGCGATACCGTCAGCAGGTACTCGCCGTCGACTCGCAGAGCCTGCCGACTGGTAGCGATTATCTGCAGACCCGGAGCGCCGGCCAGTAGTGTCTTGGCCAGGAATCCGCAGGCCATGACGACATGCTCGCAGTTGTCGAGGACGATCAGGATCCGCTTGCCTCGAAGATGCTCGACCAGAGCTGCGAGCGCAGGAACCCCCGGGCGGATGTCCAGGTCGAGAGCCTCCCCGACGGTGTGGGCGATGGACTCCTCGGTTTCGACCGCCGCAAGGTCCACCAGCCATGCTCCGTATGAGTAAGCACGTGCCACTTGGTCGGCGAGCCGTAGGGCAAGCCGGGTTTTGCCGATTCCCCCCGGACCGGTCATGGTCAGTAGCCGTGCCTGTGAGAGCAGTTTTCGACCGAGCGCGATGTCGTGGTGCCGCCCGAAGAACCGCGTGGAATCTGCGGGGAGATTCCCGCGGCTTGTGCGTGTTCCAGCCAATTGCCTTGCTTTCCTGTGCGGACCATGGTCGGTGATCCTCTGGTCGTACGGTCGTCCCCACTCCCGGCCGCGCCGGACGCGGACAGCACGATGCTCGGGAGGGACAGAGCTTGCCCGGTTCTGACGGGTATTACCCGGACAATTAAATGAGATGGTGGCGAATCGCGCCGACGGCATTCCGAACAGGAATCGTCACTTCGTCGGGCGCCGCCGGTGCGTCCGCAACGGATCGAGCTCGGGCGCGCCCGATCGGTCAGGTCGTCTTCGCGCTCGGCCACGGTGGTCCGCCCGTAGTGCGGGGCCTTGGACAGGCGGGCGAATTGCCAGGCCGCGGTCGGCGGGCACGCGGCCACCAAAGGCCGGCCCGGTGGCCGCAGGGGAGTCGCGGGGGAAGCGATGGGCAGGACATGGCACGAGCTTCCCTCTCCCAGCCCGGCCCCGAGCCGACGTATCCCGGAACGGAATAGCCACCAGCACGCTCACCACCCGCTGCTGTCCCATCCGGTGCACCCACCACCGCAGGCCGGTCATGAGGAAGCCTTCCGGTCTGCTCGGGGAAAGGCTGTGGTCGTCGCGAGCGGGCTGGATCCGCTCGCGGAGGCTTGGCGTTCCGGCACTGGTGTCCGACCGGGCAGAACCTGGTGCGCTCCGGCCCTCCGTCACCTTCACCACGGCCGCCTCGCGCACGTACACCGACCGGTCAGGGACCCGCACGGCGCCTCCTCCACCGCTCCCGCCCCGAAGGTCAACAAGGTGAACACCGGCGCGATCCGACAGACTCCCGTAGCTGGTCTGCCTCGGCCAGCCCCCGCCTCGACGCAGATCGCAGCCCCGGTACCGCCTACGCAGTGCCGGAGCCATCCGCACGTCCTGACGCGGGCCTTGAGACAGCGATGGTCTGCGACGGCCAGCGCTTCCGTGGGCATGTGCCCGGTACGCTCGCTGCACCCGGCCCGACGGTGTCGGTACGGCCTGACAGGTAGTAGGACAGGCAGTGAGCCACTTCGGGTACATACAGGACATGATGTTATCCGCCAGAGCGCATGGCGAAGACGAAGCTGGTCGAGTTGTAGTAGTTCGGCAGCTGGGCGAGGAACGATCCGTTGTGGGGCAGGTCGTCGTCCGGCCAGTTTTCGGGGCCGAGCAGATGTGATGCGTAGTCGCTCGATGGTACTTGCGGGACAAACAGCAGACGGAAGGTGGAAGAGGTTGTATCGGGCGTGAACCGCCACAGTTGAGCCGCACGGTCACTGGCGGAGCGGCACTTTGACTGGACCACTCTCACGACGTTCCCGCCGCCATCGGTGCCGTCGAGGCACAGCCCTGAGCCCACGTTGCGCAGTTGATAGGTGTCACCGTCGGCAGAGTTACGCGTCCAGCGCAGGGAGGCGTCGTCGGCGCAGTCCTGGAGCTGAATCGACGCGTGGTCGGCAGTCGAGGCGTTTTGGATGCCGACGCAGAGTCGGCTCCTGGTGTTCACCAGCTGAAAGCCGGTCAGGCCTTTGTTCGTGGGGGCAGCGGTCGCGGCCTTCGCCACCTTTGTGGGGCTGGGGTGTCGGCGGGGAGGGCGCGAATGCGTCGACGCGCTGGTGGGCGCTCCGGTTGGTGTGGCCGTAGTGGACGCGGCCTTCGAGGGTGTGCCGGCCGTGGTCGTGCGGGCCGCGACCGCCGTCGTAGAACGCCGTGCACCGTCGTTCGCCCCGTCCCCTTGGAAAGTGGCGACCACCGCACCGGCCACTGCCAAGGCGGCCGCGAGGGCTGCCCCGTATGAGGCCCACAGCAGACGCCTTGGCCGCCCGTGCGCGTATTTCCCGACCGGAGTGGCGCGCCCCGCCTCGTCCTGTGGCAACCCCGGTGCCGTCCCGGTTCCGCTTCTGCCGGCCGGGCCACCAACGGGTGCCGGGCCGCAGCAGCCTGGCCACAGGAGTGCGCTGGATATCGCGGCATCGTCTCCGGTATGGAGGGCGACGAGCTCGGCACGGGCGCTGGAGCAGTCGGCACAGTGCGCCAAGTGGTGTTCCAGGTCGCTCGAACGGAAGGCGCCGTCGCGCACGGTGGCGTCGATGACAGCGGCGAGATGGCGGCAGGCCCGGCTGGGCGCCCGGTCCACGTATGCGCGCAGGTAGGCTTCGTACAGGTCCAGATGAGGGTGCGGGGCCATGGCGGCATGCGTCTTCGGGTCCGCGGCGGACGCGGGCTCCTGCGAGGGGCCGGGCGGTGCTCCGGTGTCCACCACAGTGTCCCACTGGGTCGTTTGCCGGTGCTCCGGCAGGGACCGGAAGGCACACAGCATCACGGAAGCCTGCTCGGCGGCCCGTGCCGCGGACTCCGGGCCCTCCTCCTGAGGCAGTCCGTGGAGCCAGGCCAGGTATCCATCGGTCAGGTCCGCGGAGCGACCGTTGGCAGCCCAGTGGGCGGCCACCCGGCGCACCGCCGTCGCCAGATAGGGGCGCCAGGCCTCCGTCGGGCCGCTTCCGGCCCGGACAGCCTCCACGGTCCGGGCGAACGCCTCGTCGGCGAGATCCTGCTCCGCCTGACCGTTTGCACAGCACAGGCGCGCGTAGGCCAGCACGCAGGCACGATGTCGACGAGCCATCTCGTCGACGTCCGACGGCAGCGGGCCCTGGCTGCTGCGTATCCGGCGGGTCAGTTCGGCGTCCGAGTCCCGAGCATCCGCTCTCGGCACGGCTCTCCCTATGATCAGTGGTGCCGCCCTGCCTCGACGTACATGGCTCTCTCGCGGCGAATCCGCCGCTGGTGGAGCACGGGATGGCGACTGCAGGAGGCGGCGTCGCTGTGGGCGGCGACCGCCCGAACGCGCACGCTGCGGTGTGTTTCGCCCAGACCGTAGGGCCCGGAGACAGCGCTGGTCAAGGCACCGCTGTGCGTCGGGCCCACCGTCGCGACCAGATCCGCCGGCTGAAGACCGCCGCGTTCGCTCACCTGGGCTACCCAGACGCCCGCCAGGCTCTCCAAGTCGTGCGCCGGAGACGAGACCTCGGCTCCGGCAAGCCGACCATTGAGCACGTCTACCGACCTGCCTACGACCCCGCTACGAGATACGAGGGACCTCCACCTCGGCTCGCTCCAACTCGCCTGCAGCACCATCTGCTTGAGGCGAATCCGCACCTCGTTCTGAAGGATCAGTTGGAACCCGTACGAAGGCGCGCACATTTACGCTATCCCGAACGGGCTGTCCGTCAGATGCTGCCTCATGGGCGCTGGCCAGGCGTAACTGGCCAAATCTGCAAGCGTCTCAGACCGAATCGTGTCCTCTGACGGGAGATTTCATGAGAAGAAGAGTGGCCAAACAGGTTGTGAACGTTGCTCTCCTGTGCTCGTTCGCCATCCCCGCAGTCATCATCGAGGCGCCTGCCGCTCGTGCCGTCGCCTACTGTCCGCAGGGATTTCCGATGCAGCCGGGAGAAACGCTGGACGACTGCGGCCAAAGGGCGGTCGACCTCACAGACCTGTATCGGCGCGACCACCCCGGGAAGACCATTCTCGAGATCGTACTGGGGTTCCTTTTCGGAGGTCCGCTGGAGCCCGGCGGTGCCCCCAGGGCCGGACTCCTCGAACCGGACGTGCTCCCGAGCGGTATCGTCCCACGTGTTGAGGGAATATCCGTAGGCGAGGCCGGGGCGAGCGAAGGCATCTCAGGCGGGTCGGGCGGCGCAGTCAGCGCGGGAGAAGCCGCGGAGGATTCGACAAGTCTGCAAGACGTACTAAGTGTGTTGGACGCCGTCGAAAGCCACGTCGATCAGGATGGCAGGGCGATCCAACAGTCGGCCGAGGATGTTGCCGCCACCACGGGGACTCCGGATCAGCTGGCCGAGGAAGCAGCAGCTCTGGACCAGAAGGCCACAGAGCTGGAGGCCATCAAGTCAGCCTCGACAGCGCTGGAGGCTGAGGTGCAGAAGGCGGCCCAGGACCAAGCCGCCAGGTCCAGGGACTCCACGGACCAAAGCGTCAAGAACGAGGCGGACAAGGACGCGCGAGATCTGGCCCGGATCGCCGCCGTAATTGACAAGATCAAGTACGAGTCGGAACTGGAGGAGATTGCCGCACAAGCAGCGGTGGATGCCTCCGCCGAGGGCTTGGTGCCCACGGACTCCGAGATCGCATCGTTCGACGGTGACTCGCTGGTCATGAGCGACGCCAACAAGGACATCTGGAACACCACGTGGCATGACGAAGTGATGACCGAGGTCGGATCGGACAGCGGGCAGCTCGGCAAGAACAACAAAAACATCAAGAAGCTGCTTGCCGCCAATGGCAAGATCGGCAAAGTCCCCGGGGCCGCCGACACGTACACAAGACTGGTCGGTGAGCTCGCGAACTCCCTGGCAGATCCCACAAAACCCGCGGCCGATGCCATGGTGAGGTTCGGCAACCTTCTGAAGGAGTTCTCGGCGCCCAACAGGCAGGAAATGGAGATCACTTACCTGCCGACGGCCAACCTCAACAACGTGCGCGAAGCGATCGCAGCCAAGCGGATGTTCGAGGCAGGGATCAGCGATTTCAAGCCGGGTGAGCCGGTCGGCACGCAGCAGCCGGACTACACAGCCGCCGACGGAACCTTCGTCGGAGACGCCGTCCGTTTGACGGGCGAGACAACCGCGGACGGCATCAAGAGCGGCATCAAGGCAAGGATCACCGACAAGGTGACCACCTACGCCGATCGCACCGGTCTGCCGGTCCGTGTGGTGATCGACGCCTCCGACAACCCGGCTCTTGACAGCGTCAGGGACGCCGACTTCGAGAACCTCGTCGTTGCCGGCGTGCAGTCGACGTCGTCACAGATCACGGCCAAGCTCAAGGACGTAGTCGTCCTGGGGCCGGAGGGCATGCTCGTGCAGACCGACCCGTCGGGAAGGATCGTCCGGACGGCGCACGCCGTACGAGCCCTCACCACGTCCACTGCCCAGTACGGGAACTACCAGACCGACTCCTGACTCACCGCCCCGGACCGGGCCCAGCCAACCGGTCCGGGGCCCAAGCCATCCCCGCGTCCGGCCCGTAACGGCCGGCCAGGGGCTGTGCGGGCTCCGGCCACGGCCTGTTCGGGTAAAGGAACGCCGATCTACGTCGAAACACCGACGGAGGCCCGCCGCCGACCACCCGGTCGCCCCCGACCGGAACACGGGCAGCGCGCCGCCGGGAGCCGAAGCCACGCAAGCCCGCCCGGCTCGTGGCTGGGGTCTGTCCGGTGAACGGACCTGTCTCGCATTCGGCGGTGGCGGAGGGTGTCGCTAGCTGTTGCGGGTCATGACGTTGTTGACAGCGCGTCCGCGCCAGACGGCTGTTATGCGGTGACAGCAGTTCTCGTCAGCGGATGTCATGGTCGGGGTGGGACTGGTCGTATGCGTGCCGTGCCTCGGCGATGACGGCACGGTGGGCAAGCGACCAGTCGGCAAGTGCCTTGACCAGGTGGGTCAGGCCGGCCCCGGTGTCGGTCAGTCGGTAGTCGACCTGGGCCGGGACGGTCGGGTACACGGTGCGCAGCACGAGGCCGTCGCGTTCGAGCCTGCGCACGGTGAGAGTGAGCATGCGCTGGGAGATGCCGTCGACAGCGCGCTGGAGTTCGCGGAACCGACGCGGCCCGCTCGCGAGCTCAACGATCACGAGCACCGACCACTTGTCGCCGATGCGGTCCAAGACATCGCGAATGCCGCAGTCGGGGTGGTTCTCGCTTCCGCAGGGGTCGAGGTCGGCAGGGGCGGTTACCCCGGTGTGCGTGAGTGACATCAAACTGCCTTCTTGTGGCCGGTGAGCATGCGATCAAGGATCAAGCGTAGTTACCGATGAGAACCACGACGGAAGACTGCGACTGACATGATCTTGGTGACCGGAGCAAACGGAAACCTCGGCACAGCCACCCTCGCTGCGCTACGCGCCCGCGGCATCGCAGCGACGGGCGGCAGCCGCGCGCCGGGCGAGGGGATGCGGCGTCTCGACTTCGACGACCATGCGGGGCTCGATCTCACCGGAGTGTCGACCCTGGTGCTGATCTCGGCCGGTTATGCCGAGGACGACCAGGTCGTCGCCCGGCACGCGGCGGTCCTGGACGCCGCCGTCCGCGACGGCGTTGGCCATGTCGTCTACACCAGCCTGACCACTGCCGGCGACCATCTCGGTTTCGCGCTCGCGCATCGTGTCACCGAACGCCTCGTGCGGGCCAGCGGATTGCCGTGGACGATCCTGCGCAACGGCCTGTACGCCGAACTCTTCGGTGGCCTGCTGATGTGGACCGACGATGGTGTGGAGTCCGCGTTCGGGGAGGGCGCCCTGGCGGCGGTCGCGCGGGAGGATCTCGCTGATGCCGCGGCGATGGTTGCGGCGAATCCGGCAGGACACAGCGGGCGCGTCTACGATCTCGTCGGCACGCCGATCACGGCGGGTCAGGTGGCCGACCGCCTAGGGGTCCCGCACCGTGTCATCGGCCTGGACGAGTACCGGCGCAGACTCCTCGACGAGACACCGGGGCTCCTGCCGTTCCAGCCGCCCATGCTCGCCTCTATCGCCACTGGCGTCCGCCACAGCTTCCTGGATGGCACCACCCCCGACCTCACGGACCTTCTTGGCCACCCGGCCCACGACCCACTGGCTACGGCCGTTGCAGCCGCCTCCGCCACGCGACCGGAGGTAAGCGTCCAGCGGAGCGCCGCGCGCTAAGCAGCGGAATGAGTCCTCCCGGCGATGGCCTCGGGAGGACTCATTTGCGTCAACAGGCCGCTCATCTCGCTGACCGATCGGCATCCGGTCTGATCAAAGAGATCTTTCATGCACCACCGCAACGCGCCTCTCTCCCTTGAGGGGCGCCCATGTCTCGTGGAACGCTGCGAGAACCGCCCGATCGCGCATGTCGCCACCGAGATGGCGTCTCCCGGGCCTGTGCGTCGAAGTGGGTGAACCGCTGTCGCCGCTACGGCGTCCTGGGCCTGCACGACCGATCCTCGCCCCCGCATCGTCACCCGACGGCGACTCGGGCCGACGTGATCGCACGGATCGAGGAGCCGCGCCGCACCCGAAAGCGGCCCGCAGCCAGGATCGCGTTCGAGCTGACCAGCCCGGGTACCTCGATCAGCCGTCGCACCGTCAGCCGGCACCTGGCCCAGCTTGGGCTCAACCGATCTTCACGTCGGCCGCGATGGTACTGATCGTCGCCTGGGCCGTGGTGGTGTTGGTGAGCGTGACGGCCACGTTGCCGCCCTGGAGCGGCTTGGCCATGACCATCAGCCCGCCGGAGTCGGAGACAACAGTACCCTGACTGCCTTTCGGGTCCTGGTCAATCGCGATGACGTCGAGGTTGCCCAGGGTCTTCAGGGTCTCTGGTTTCGCCGTCCCAGATGTTGGCGCAGCTTCGGCTGCCGGGCGTGGTGTAGATGCCGAGCTTGAGGCCCTTGCCGTGTATGTAGTCGGCGAGGGCCTTGATGCCGTGAGAGAACCGCACCGGGTCGGCGACGAGCCGCCCGTCTGCGTCTCTGGTGGGGCGCTGCCAGCAGTCGTCGATGTTGACGTACTTGTAGCCGGCGTCCTTCAGGCCGCTGTCCTCCAGGTGGTCGGCGGCGGACTTGATCTTGTCCTCGTCGATGTTGCAGCGATAGGCATTCCAGCTGTTCCAGCCCATCTGCGGGGTCAGGCCCAGCCCGTTGTCGAGGGCGGCCGCGGGCGCGGGGGAGGCTATTTGGACGCCGACGGTTGCGAGGACGCAGGCCGTCGCCAGGGCGAGCGCGGATCTGGCGGCGCCAATTCGGCCTTGGGTAGAGGGACGGTGCCTCATCAGTTGCCTCTCTTCATGTGGGTGGGGCGCCGGTGGGCTTGAGGCGAACGGTGCCGCACGGGAATCTCCTTCGGGTTCAGGGCAATTCGCGTTTCCGGTACGCGACACGGCACGCAGAGCCGGCACCGTGTGCGGGCAGCTGATGCACCCTCAACGGCCGAGCGGAGCCCGCAGCGCCGCTCACCTGTTGTGGCAGCTCCCACTGCCGGGAAAGCAGGGGGACTCGATCCATCGAGTTCGATCGAGTTCGATCGCGGGAATGTCCTGCGCCCGCCTTGGCCGCGATGAGGGGGATGACCGCTGGGAAGGGGCTGACCGCCCAACGAAGACCGCTCAAATTCCGGTAGCAGCAAACGAACTCGAACAAGCGGCCTGAATAACACCCCGCGTTTCGGATATACGTCAAGGGCGTGGCCCGTGCCATGCCGCACTGGAATCAGCCAGACCCTCGGCGGTCCGGAGAAGCTGGCCGCCATGATCCAGCACGCCCCATGACTAACGGCGAGCTTCAGCAGGGCTGCGGCGCGGGTCGTGGGCGCCGGGACGACGTGTCCGTGCCACGGGATCACTCATGCCCGCAGCGCCCGTGCGGGTCATTCGCGGGAATTGCCCACCCACCCCCGACCTGTGGCGGCGGGGTGCCGCACGAGAGTCCCGGGCATGCGACTTCAGACTGACGGGAACGCGCTGTCGCCGGCGAGCATCTTCTGCTGCAAGCAACGTGTGACCACCGCCAACCGCAGTTCGGGCGCTGCGATCCGATCGGCGTGACGGCTTGGGCTGATGGCCGGCGGCGCCGAACCGTTCGTCTCCAGATGGCACTTCGGAGGTGACGCCACACAACGGAACAGTCGATACGGAAGCCTTTCCGGTACGGCTACATCGGCCCGCTGTCGGCTCGAGACGCACCGGTCCTGTCCCGGGGGGCACCGCATCCCCTCGGCCGAGACGCACGCGTCATCAAAGGGCCAGACCAGGAGCCATTTCGTGGAGTACCGATTGTCGGCGGCGCACTGTCGGGGCGGACACAGAGGATGCCGCCCCCGGAGGAGACCGCTGCGCCGCCTCAGGGAAGCGCCTGCCGTCCGCCCGTACACCAAAGTGTGTGCGGTGGGTGTGTGATCCGGGTCGGGCGTCATCCTCTTCCTGTGCGGAGTTCTCCTGTATGCCGTCTTCCTCAGGACGCAACTTCTGCGTCAAAGGGAGAAAACTTCAGCTCGAACCACACGGTCTTGCCGGTGGCGGTTTCCGCGCCTACCCAGTCTTCGGTGAGAGCCTCGAGGAGTTCCAGGCCGCGGCCGCCCTCCGCATCGGCGCCGGCCTCGCGGCGTGCGGGGCTGTCATGGCTGGAGTCCTCGACCTCGCAGTGGAGGCGGGAGCCGCGGATCCGAAGGTTGAGTCGCACCCGGCCACGTGTGTATCGCAGCGCATTGGTCACCAGCTCACTGGCCAGTAGCTCGGCCGAGCCGGCCAGACGGTCCAGCCCCCACCCCCGGAGCTGCTCGGTCACCGAATGCCGGGCCCGGCGCAGAGACACCTGATCGCGCTCCACAGGCCAGGAGACCTCACGCACGGCCGCACGAACACAGGAGACCTCACGCACGGCCGCACGAACAGCGGGAAACTCCAGCGGCGGGAGAAGCGCCGGGCGACGTGACCGCGCAACGGTCGGCCGCACCAACAGCGCAGTGGGCGCCTGCCGCGAAAGGTACTGCCCACGCCGGGTGGCACCGAAGGAGCAGCCGATGGCCTTGGCAGTCATGGTGATCGGTCCTTCCGGAACGGGCAGCGTCCGATCGCATTCTTGGGTGTAGCAACCGCTACATAGACGAATAGATACATAACGACCGTTACGGTAAAGATCAAATTAAATCGGACTTAAAGCCCTTACAGGCCATTTATCCATGCGATCCCAGAGAGTCTGCATGCCGCGTCCGTCCGACCAGGCCAAACGTCAGCACCTGCTGGACCAGGTGCGCGCTTACGTGATCCGCAACGGCTTGAGCGATCTGTCCCTGCGTCCGCCGGCCGGGACCCTGGGCACCAGTGACCGCATGCTCCTGTACTGCTTCGGCATCAAGGAGCGCATGATCCCGGAGGCCCTCGCCCTGGACGAAGGACGCCCCCTTCTGTGCGCCCGCGATGCACTCGAAGCCGGTAGCCCGCCCCGGGGCGCGGCAGGCATGCGGCGCCTGCTGGAAGACCTGTGGCGGAACTTCAGGATCCCGGACCAGTCGGCCACGCTCGCTTCCTTCGGCATGCATGGGGAGGCCGTCACCATCCGGCGCGGAGGAGATCGTCGATGCTGTGCCAGGCTTCTACAACTGCAGTGCCTTCTTGCAGGGTGGCGCCGCGGCGGCGACGCTGAGCGTCGGGCAGCGTCGCTCTTGTGAGAGCCGCGGCCGCGGCGATATCAGCACTGCAGGCCGTGATGACGAAGATCTGGGAACCGGGCAGGCCCTCCGTCGTCTGCACCGGCAAGGTCACGAACCAGCGGACAGCGGAGTTCCAGCAGTCCCGCATATGAGGCTGTTGTCCTTCTGCGAGGTGCTGTTCGTCAGTGCACAGCACTTCTGCGGGTGCAACGCTCCGCGCCGGTATGGCAGCGGAGGTCGCGGGCTGCTGGCAGTCAGGACAGATCATGGATGCCTCAGCAAAGGTGGTCGCGGGCCGAAGGTCGAGCGCAGGAGCATGAGCATGAAGTGTTCCGCTGCGGAGAGTGAGCGGCTGCGGCCGTAGGCGACGACCACCCGCTGGGGGTGGGGACCTGGCCGGATGTCCAGGAGGCTCAGGCGGCCTTCGCGGAGCTCCTGGGAGACCGCGCAGCGGGAGAGCAGGGAGATGCCCAGGCCGGCCTGGACGGCCTGCTTGATCGTGTCGACGCCCCACATCTCGATCCGGGCGGCTGATGTCAGGCCCCAGTGGCGCATCATCTCGTCGGTGTGCTGACGCGTTCCCGATCCGGGTTCCCGTATCAGGAACGTCTGGGACGACAGCTCGGCCGGTTCCACGGTGCGTCCGGCGAGGGGGTGGTCGGGTGGTCCGACGAGGGCCAGGGCGTCCGCGGTGAGGTCCTCCATGATGTGCGGCCCGGCAGGCATGACCCCGCCGCACACCGCGATGGCGACCGATCCCTCGGCGAGACGGTCCGCGAGCTCGGCGGCGGTGCCGACCACCAGGGTGCAGTTCGCGGCGGGAAGGCGTTGCCGGATGTGCAGGATCAGCGGCGGCATCATGTACGCCGCCAGGGATGGGGTGGCGCCGACCACGAGGCGTGACAGCAGGGGCTGTGAGGCGCCCTGGACGGCACTGACGGCCTGGTCGGCCATGGCGAGGATCTCCCGGGCCTGGGCGAGGAGGACCTCGCCGGCGGGGGTCGGTCGTGCCGTTTGACTGGAGCGGTCGACCAGAGTGGCTCGTACGGAGGTCTCCAGCTTCCGGACCTGTTTGGAGACCGTCGACTGGCTCATGAAGAGCCGCTCGGCTGCCGCCGAGAAGCCGCCCGATTCGATGACCTGCGTGAAGATCATCAACTGCTGGAGGTTCAGAGTCATTCGGGGCACTCCACAACAGCCCAGTGGGGTGGGCGAGGCGGAAACGGGAGAGCGGGGCAAGCGCACCGTGGCAGCTCAGGATGGCCGTCTGCAGCACGCTTCGGCATGGCGCAAATCACCTGTTCGAGTACCTAATCGGATACCTGTTTTTAGGGGCAGGTACATGTCGATGTCGTCGGCAGTACGGTCACCCTCCTGACCGCGGGTGCCCCTATGACTTCGGCCAAGGGTCGCCCCGGACGCCCACGACACGGTCGTGGGCTGGACCAGAGGGGCCCCGGATCACGCACGAACTGCTGACCGGCATCCAGCCCGGCGAACTGCTGCGCGCCACCGGCACCCTGGTCCAGCCCCAGACGCCCGGGTCGTCATGGACCTCGGCGGCGACCAGTTCCTTGTGGTCACCGACACCACCACCCAGTAGTACCGCTCCG
>NZ_JBFAET010000154.1:0-21773 GCF_040642095.1 Streptomyces sp. NPDC020362 | reverse complement strand
CCTCGCCGCTGGGCACGGGGGTGCGGGCCATCGTTCTGGTTCGCGGACGCCGCCGGCGTCCGTGGTTGTGCAGGGGGTTTCGTGCGTCACTCGGTCCGTCTCGCCATGGCAGTTGCCGTAGCAGCTTCTCTGACCGGCAGTCTGGTGGCCGTCTCGGCCGACCGTGCCGTTGCCGCTCCGTCCAGGCTGGCCGACGACTTCAACGGCGACGGATACCGGGATCTGGCCATCGGCATGCCCGGTAAGACGATCAACGGCGAGGAAGGCGCCGGTGCTGTTCTCCTCACCTTCGGCTCCGCCCATGGCCTGACCGACAAGCACGTCTACATCACTCAGAACTCCACCGGCATCCCCGGCACGTCCGGGTACGAACACCACTTCGGCAGCAGCATCGCCAGCGGCGATCTGAACCGCGACGGGTACGCCGACCTGCTGGTCGGCAGCGAAGGAGACAGCACCGCCGGAGCATCGGTCAGCGGCTCGGTGACCGTGCTGTGGGGCGGCGCTTCCCCGTTCCGCAACAGCCTCGCCCTGCCGTCGGGACCGTCGTATCCGTCCCGCATGTTCGGTGCCGACATCGCCGTGGGTGACTTCACCGGCGACTCCGCTCCGGACATCGCCGTCAGCGGGCAGACTTCGCTGCGGCTGTACTCCGGCACGTTCACCCGTACCAAGGCCCCGGCGGGGGTTGACGTGACCGGCCCGGACATCACCGGCAGCTGGAACCTCGCAGCGGGCGACTTCAACGGTGACGGCAAGGCCGAACTGGCCGTCGTCCAGCAGAAGGCCACCCTCGTCTACGGCCAGAACCCCGGTACCACCGACGTCGGCTCCTTCACCGTCCGGGCGCGGCTCGCCGGCGGAGACTCCGTGGCGGCCGGAGACCTCGACGGCGACGGCCGCGACGACCTCGCCATCGGCCTGTCCGACCCCCGCCTCCACCCCAACGGGCTTGCCGATCCCAGCCACGGCGCCGGCTATGTCACCGTGCGCTACGGAGACCCCGCCATCGACGGCGGCCTCGCGCCCTCAGGCCACGTCTACCACCAGAACACATCCGGCATCCCCGGCTCCAACGAGCTCGACGACAACTTCGGCGCGGCCCTGTCCATCGGCGACATCACCGGCGACCACCGCGCCGAACTCGCCATCGGGGTCCCCCACGAGTCCGTCGGCCGTGCCCGCCGTGCCGGTGACGTGCTGGTACTGCGCGGAAGCGCCCGCGGGCTGACCACCACCGGCGCGGCCGGCTACTCACAGAACACCCCCGGTGTCCCCGGCAGCGCGGAGAACAACGACGTCTTCGGCTCCCAGGTCCGCCTCGCCGACTTCAACGGCGACGGCAAGGCGGACCTCGCCGTCTCCGCCCCTCATGAAGACCCCTACCACAACGGGGGCAGCGGCGCGGTCTGGCAGCTGCGGGGCACAGGCAGCGGAGTGAGCACCAGCAGCGTCAGCGTCTTCGGCCCCAAGGACTACGACGTCGCACCCGGCTCCGGCATCGGCGAAACCCTCCTCGGCTGAAGCCTGATCACCACCGGACAGGCAGCAACACCCACTACGAGATCGGAAACCTCGAACCCCTGCAGGAGATCGCCCGGGGCGGCTGAACCCAGCCGCCCACTGGGAGGGTGCAGGGCGGGCACTGACACACCCGCGCCGCACGCCGACACGGCCGTCCCCGTAGCACCTCGTTCACGCAAGCGCGCGCATGCGGCGGATCGGGCTCGCGAGGAGGATCGCCGGGCTGACCGTGGAGAGGACGGCCATGAGCGCGAAGGAGGCGCGGGTTCCCCACAGGGCGGCGGCACCTCCCGCGGCCAGCGCGCCGAACGGGACCGCGCCCCAGGAGATGAAGCGGACCGTCGCCATCACACGCGGCAGCAGTTCGGGAGGTGTGGCGGTCTGCCGGTAGGTGCGGGTCACGATGCTCGTCACCACCACGGCCGCGGCGAAACCGCCGTTCCCCAGGGCGAACAGGCCGAGTGCCGCGGAGTGGCCGGCCAGCGGCATCAGCGCCGCGAAGCACGGGGAGACCACCGCGGCTCGGCGCAGCGCCCGGCCGCTGCCCAGGCGCGCGACGATCCGGGGGGTCAGCGCGGCACCGACCAGGGTGCCGAGGCCCTCGGTCGCGATGAGTATCCCGACCAGGGCGGGCGGCGCGTCGAGGGTGCGGACGAGGAAGACCGGGGTGAGCGCCATCAGGCCGCCGCAGACGAAGTTGACGGCGGTCGCGTCCGCCGTGCAGGGGCCGATGACGGGGTGGCGGGTGACGTACCGCCAGCCCTCGCGGATCATCTCGCCCATGCCGCGGCGCGGGCCCTCCTGCGCGGGGTGCGCGACCTGCGGCAGGCTGCCCATGAGCGCGGCCGAGACGACGTAGCTCACCGCGTCGACCACGATCGACGCAGCCGCGCCGAGCAGCTGGACCAGCACGCCGCCGAGGGACGGGCCACCGAGTTGGGTCACCGCCCTGGTTCCCGAGGTGAGGCTGTTCCGGGCGGTGAGTTCCTCCTTGCTGACGATGGAGGGCAGGAACGTCGAGTTGCCGATGTCGAAGACGACGGACGCCAGCCCGACCACCAGGGCCACGACGATCAGCTGCGGCAGGCTCAGGACGCCGAGCGCGGCAGCAACCGGCACCGAGGCCACCGCGGCGGCCCGGACCAAGTCCATCGCCACCTGCGTCCCGCGCAACGGCAGACGATGCACGAGGACTCCGGCCGGGAGGCCGATCAGGAGCCACGAAGCGAAGGAGGCGGCCGTGATCAGGCTGGCCCCGAACGCCGAGGCGTGCAGCACCAGTACCGCGAGCAACGGCAGGGCCACCGCCGTCACGGCGTCGCCGATCCCGCTCACCGTGGACGCACCCCAGTACCGCCAGAACGCCGCCGCGCGCGAGGCGCTGTCCGGCTGCTTCTCCTTCTCTCCCTGCCCCTGCACCGCCGTCGTCATGCCTGCCCCCTGCGACCGTCGAGTGAATCTCTTTAGGGAACTGACTATACTCATGGATCATGCGATACACAGAACTCGGCGACCCGGACTGCGCGATCGCGCAGGCGCTGTCGGTGGTCGGTGACCCGTGGACGCTGCTGCTCATCCGCGACGTCGCGGGCGGGACGCACCAGTTCGAGCCGCTCCGGGACGGACTCGGCATCAGCCGCAAGGTCCTCACAGAGCGACTGAAATCCCTGGTCGCGGACGGGGTACTGGAGAAGCGCCTCTACAGCCCGCACCCTCCCCGCTACGAGTACCACCTGACGCCGGCCGGACGCGGCCTGCTACCGGTCCTCGTCGCCCTCCAGGACTGGGGCGCCCTCCATGTCATGGGCGACGGCGTCCTCTCGGCCACCAGCGCGACCGACTCCGCCGAGGCCCGACGCGTGCACGCCCTGGTGGGGCGCCGGCTCCCCCGCCTCGAACTCGCCGGCCCGGAAGGCGTGCCGGTCGACCCGGTCTCCACGGACCGGGCCTGGACGGTCCTGTACTGCTTCCCCGGCGCCTACGCACCCGGCGGGCACAACTACCCACCGGGCTGGGGCCAGATCCCGGGCGCGCGCGGCTGCACGCTGGAGTCGTGCACCTATCGCGACCGGATGCCGGCCTTCGCGGAGCGCGACGCGAGGGTGCACGGAGTCAGCACGCAGCGCCCCGACCAGCTGGCTGCCTTCGCGGAGCACGAGCGGATCGAGTTCCCGCTCCTGTCCGACGCCGACCTGCAGCTGGCCGCGGCGCTGCGGCTACCCACCTTCCGTGCAGCGGGTGCGGACCGGCTCAAGCGACTCACCCTCGTCCTCGACTCCTCCCGCACGGTGCGCGGTGTGCTGTACCCGCTCACCGACCCGGCGGGTTCCGTCGACGACGCTCTGGCACTCATCGACTCGCTGGCCGGAGCGTGACACCGCTCCTCCAGCCGGGGTGATCGGCGGCGACACCGGGCAGGCGGCGAAGACCACCGACGACCTCGGCCGGCGGAGCGAGCAGAACCACCACGGCTTCCCCTTGCCATAGGGGCGCAGGCCGGAGACCCGGCCGGGCCGGGGCCGGGCGCCCAGCGCGGGACTCGTCCCTACGATTTGCCCCGGCCGACTCCTTCCGCTACGACCTGTAGCGGAAGCGGATCCGGCCGCGGGTGAGGTCGTAGGGGCTGAGTTCCACGAGCACCCGGTCGTACGGGAGGATCTTGATGTAGTTCTTCCGGATCTTCCCGCTGATGTGGGCGAGCACCGTGTGCCCGTTCTGGAGCTCCACCTTGAACGTGGCATTGCGAAGGCACTCGACGACGGTGCCTTCGACGTCTATGCCCCCTGCTGCTTTGGTCATGGTCTCTCACTTCTCCCGTTCTGTGACGGTCTACTTCGGTAGGGAATGAATGCGGTGTGCGGTAGGGCGCGGTGCCGTCTGCCGACGGCAGTACGCAACCGCCCCGTGGACGACGGCGATCCGGTACCCACCCGCCTGGGCGGCCCTCACCGCGCCTGCTCCGGGCTCGGCTTGGTCGCTCGGTGCGGTGTGGCGGAGTGTCAGCGGCGGACGAACTCCAGGGTGCCGGCCGAGCGCCGGGCACCAATGCTCTCGAACAGGGCGGTGGCCGCCGTGTTGGACTCGTTCACCTCGGCCCATGCCGAAGCGGTCCCGGAGCGGTGCAGCGAACCCAGCACGTGGGCCAGCAGCGCCCGGGCGATGCCGCGACGGTGCCTGTCCGCCCGGACGGCGATCAGCCCGATCCGCGGCTGCCGGGGAAGCGGCGCCACCCGGACCAGTCCCACGTACTGGTCGGAGTGCCGCGCCACCGCGTACTTCGACGGATCGAGCACGGTGATCCCCGCCGGGCGGGGCAGCACCTCGGCCGGCATCGTGTGCCAACCGACGGCGGCCTCGACCTCGTCGCGGATGACACGGTCCAGGGCGCGGAGCGGGCCCTCCTCCGCCTTGCCGGAGGGCACGATCGTCACGCCTGACGGGGGCCGTACCGACCCGAGCCCGGTGATCTGCGGGTCGGTGGGTACGAGATACCCCCACTCGCGGTGTGCGGCGGCGAAGCCGGCCCGCTCCCAGGCGGACCTCGAGTCGTGGTCGGCCTCGTCGACGACGGTGTACAGCGGTGCCGGCAGGTCCGTCAGCATCGCGTCGGCGATACGGTCGAAGACCGCGCCGTGCCACGCGTCGATGCTGATGAAGAGCCGCCCGTCGGGTCGGCGCGAAGCGTCGCCGCGGCCGACCGTCCGGTCGTCCTCCAAGGCGTGCCACTGTGTGTCCGAAACCCGCGTGACCACGACCACGTGGTCGGCCATGCCCGAAGTGGAATGCAGAAGGTTCATAGGTGTTGCCTCTCAGGAGTGCCTTGTCCGAGGCGCTCCCGGCGACACCTACGTCAATCGCCCACCGTGACGAAAAGGGGGAGCACCCACACACGTACAGCCTTCATGGGTCTCACCTCCTTGCGTTGTCTCACGGCTGCCCAGACGGTACCAACTGGGATCGGCCGGCCCAACTCATTTAACGCCGGCCGGGGATCATCGATCGCGTCGATCACCTGACGATGATCAGGCCACCGCTCTCCGATGACCCGAATGAATCGGCCCAAGAGCCGTCCCGTGACCCGCCGGGCTGACGGTCATGCGCTGTCAAGGTCGGTGCCGATGGCACCGGCCGAGCGAAGGGATCGCCCGAGGTCTCCGGTGAGGATGTGGGGGTGTCGCCGCCACCACCACAGGTCGGGGCCGGGCAGTTTGCGGAACTGGTCGAGTGCTTGGCCGTCGTCGTCGACGGTCGCCGCCCTGTACTGGTCGTCCAGAGCTTTGATCTGCGGGGTCCAGATCTGGACGATGTGTTCGTCCAGCAGGAGCCACGCCTCGTGGAGCCAGTTTCGGCAGGAGAGGTCGTTGGTGTACTCGTAGATGTCGTCGCCGTAGCCGCGCTCGATGACGCTCACCAGGGCGGCCCACGCGTGCACCATTTCAGCGACTGTGAACGCCGTCCGCCAGCCGCGCCGGTGCAACAGCTCTCCCACCTCGGTTTCCGTAGCCACGGGCGTGAGGCTCTCATGCCGAAACTGCCCGGGCCGTGGAATTGCGTCCCGCCAGAGGCCGGCGTCCGCGGTCGCTGCCGTTGGGGGACCGGGTTCCGCTGGTGACCGCCTACTGGCGCACCAACCTGACGGACGACACCGCTGTGCCGGAAGGCTCGGCCCGGGACCAGGCCGACGTCGACGGCCGTCGACGGACGGGTCAGCCGGGACGGAGCCGTTGGTGACTGTTTTTCTCTCCTGCTGACGGGCGAAATCTCATCCGCGCTCGCGGAGGTACGCCTCCAGCTCTGCAGCCCCCGTCAGCATCGCCCGGCCGCGGGCGGACAGCCGACCGTGCCAGTCGCACAGCGCGGCCTCCAGCGGCTCCAGCCCGCCGGCCGCCCGGACCCGGGCGATCAACGGGGCGATCTGCTCCAGCAGATAGCCACCCCGCCTGAGCTGGTGGGCCAGCCGGGCGTCCCGTACGTCGGCCTCGGCGTAGACGCGGTACCCGGTCCGCGGGTCGCGGCGAGGGCGCACCAGCCCGGCGCGCTCCCATTTGCGCAGCGTCGCGGGCCGGATTCCGAGCCTCCCTGCCAGCGGCCCGATGAACGTGCCGCCGGGCCCGGACACCGCGGCCGGCTCGGAGCCCGCACCGAGCTCGGGCGTCGCGGTGGGCTCCAGGTCGCGCAGGGCGCTCTCCACGGCCTGGAGGGTCCGCCGGTCGTCGAGGAGCTGGGCGTGGCTCTCGTCGATGAGACGGAACGCCTCATCGTCCGTGCCCTGGTTCACGGCCCGCATGACCGACGTCGCCGTCTGGTGGCCGTGGCCGGGCACCAGGGCAAGAAACGCGCGCAGGGCTCCCGCGTGCAGTGAGGTGTAGGTGCGGTAGCCGTGGGGGGTGCGACCGGCGGCCGGAAGGATGCCGGCCTCCTCGTAGTTCCTGATCGCCTGCGTCGACAGACCATGCCCGCGCGCCAGATCAATCGGCCTGAGTCGTTCGCCGCTTTGAAGGTTTCGCCCCATGGGAGGGACAATATCGCGAATAAGTTTCAACCGAAGGTTCAACGATACCGTTGAAGGCATGGCTACCGGTATCAAGGACACCGCCCATGCCGTCGAGGCTGCCGCCATCATGAGGCTGCTCCCGACCCGGCCCCAGCTGCTCGCCCTGGGCGAGCCCACACACGGCGAGGAGGCTCTGCTGGACCTGCGTAACGAGCTCTTCCGGCAGCTGGTCGAGCAGGAGGGCTACCGAACGATCGCGATCGAGAGCGACTGCCTGATGGGCCTGGTCGTGGACGACCACATCACCTCGGGCACGGGCACCCTCGACGAGGTCATGGAGCACGGAATCAGCCACGGCTGGGGCACCTTCGCGGCCAACCGTGAGCTCGTACGCTGGATGCGCGCCCACAACAACGGCCGGCCCGCGTCCGAGCAACTCCGCTTCGCCGGTTTCGACGGCCCGCTGGAGATCACCGGCGCCGCGAGCCCCCGGCAGGCCCTCACCGCACTCCACGGCTACCTCTCGGCCCGGGTGGACGTGGACCTGCTCCCCTGCACCGCGGAAACCCTCGACCGCCTGCTCGGCACCGACGACCGCTGGACCAATCCTGCCGCGATGATGGACCCGGCCCAGTCCGTGGGGCGGTCGGCCGAGGCCGGGGAGTTGCGGCTGCTCGCCGACGATCTGGTGGCGCTGCTCGACGAGCAGATGCCGCACCTGCTCGCAACAACGTCGGGGGACGACTGGGACCGCGCGCGCCTGTACGGGCGCACCGCCATCGGCTTGCTGCGCTACCACCACTGGATGGCCGACACCTCGCAGGCCCGCATGACCCGGCTGGCGAGTGTGCGGGACCAGATGATGGCCCACAACCTCCTCGCCCTCGCCGACCGGGGCCCCGCACTCATCCACGCCCACAACGGGCATCTCCAGCGGGAGAAGAGCTCGATGCGGATGGGCGGGACGCCGCTGGAGTGGTGGAGCGCCGGTGCGCTGGTGAACGCCCGGCTCGGCGAGGGCTACGCGTTCGTGGCAACGGCCCTCGGCACAATCCGGCACAAGGGAGTGGACGCGCCGCCGCCGGACACCCTCGAAGGACTCCTGTACGCGCTCCCGCAGGACCGCTGCGTCATCGACGCCTCGCAGCTGGCCACCACCCTCGGCGACACGCACCCCGAGCACCGCGTTTCCCCCTGGTTCGGCTACGCCCCGCTTGACCCTGCCCACCTGGCGAACAGCGACGGCATCGTGTTCGTCAAGGACGTGCAACAGAGCTAGTGCCGCCATCAGCGGTCCATCCGGTCGGGGCGCCTCGGATGCGCGGGAGGCGTCCCGACCGTCAACGGCGCATACGACCGATCAGCGCCGGCCGCACGCCCCGGACGGACTGCGAGGTGAGTTCGCCGCCCCAATGGCTCAACGCCTACTCGGCCAGACGGTCCGACTGGAACTCTCAGTCCCATGTGTGCGACCGACTGCTTCAATCGGCACGTGGGCATGTGGGTCGGCAGCGTGAGCGCCAGGGGCGGCACAGGACTCCTGGCCGCATGCTCCGCAGGGACACCACATGTGGTGCGGCGTACGCTCGTCGGCAGGGGACTCATGGTCGACGTCGTCGAGGTGGGCGGCAGCGCCCGCCGAGGACGGATCGGCGTGCAGCGTCCCCCATGACCCATGACCCATCGCCCATCGCCCGTCACTCATCGGGTACCTGGTGCTCGTCGCTCGCCTCTTGCTGCTCCTTGGCGAACCGGACCCGGACGAGACCGCGGGAGGATGCATGACCTCGCTCGGTGACCTGATCGAGATCGACGACCAGACCGTGCTGGTCCTCGGACAGGAACTGCATGTCGAGCACGATCAACCGGACGTCGCCAACGCCCTCGTGCACCGGGTGGGCGACACCCTGGTGATGGTCGACACCGGCGTCACAGCGGCCTTCCGGGCGGCGCTGCGGAAGGCGACCGACCGGGTCGGACCCTGGTCCCGGGCACTGGTGCTGACCACGCACGGCCATCCTGACCACGTCGGCAACAACGACCTGGCCGACGAGCTGGGTGTGCCGGTGGAGCACTACGTCCCCACCCTGGACCTCGACCAGATGCGGGACCCGGCCTCCTACTGGGTGCGGTCCTTCGACCGCATCGCCGGGTTGGCGCCGCTGCCCGCGCCGCCCGCACTGGCCGCCGGCCGGGTGGTGTCGCTCTTCCAGCCCATGCGCCCCTTCGGCGCGACCACCCGGGCCTACGAGGAGCGACCGCTGGAGCGGATTCGGATCGGCTCGCTTCGGTTCACCGGCTGGACCTTCGCCGACGGCGCGGTCCGCGTGCTGCGCAGCCAGGGCCACTGCGCCGGGCATGTGATCGTGCACCTGAGCGACTGCGGCGTCCTTCACCTGTCCGACGAGGGCAACGGAGCCTGTGGTGCGATGGTTGATGCCGACCAGCTCAAGATCCAGACCGTGCTCGGTGCCGTCTCCACTCTCTTCGAGGAAGGAGAAGCCACACTCCTCACCGACGGGCACACCTTCGCCGTGCGCCGTGGCGCTGAGGTGGTGTCCCACCTGGAGGGACTGCTGGAACAGGCCATTGCCCTACAGGGGGCGGCACTGAGGCTGACCAGGGAGAGCAGGCAGGTTCGGCCGAGCGCGTTCACCCACCGCTACGCGGAATCCATCGCCGAACTGGGGGTCGGGGGCGCCAACCCGAACGCAATGTTCACCGCCATGATGGCAGTCAACCAGCTCCGCGAGCTCGGGCTGCGGCCGGAGCCCGGAAGCGTCGACGCGCCCTGGTCCCGGCCCACCCTGCAAAACCCCGACCTCAAAGGAACTGACTGACCGTCCCAGTTGGCGCATCGCCCGCCCGCCGCGTGCAAGAGCGGGGCCATGGCCAGGCACACCGGTGAGCGAGCGGAACCAGCGTCAAGGGTGACCAGAGCCGACTACACCTCGCCGGTCGCGAACAGCTCGAGATGCCCGCACTTAGGGCAGCGGAACGCCTCTATCTGCCGCCGGGGCCGGCCCATCCGCTTGGCACCCCCGAAAATCCCCCGCTCCAACGCGCCCTCGATCCAGCGCGCGTACCCGCGCGAGTGCTCGCCGGCGTCCTCGATGAAACCCTCTGCCAGACCGACGGTGCCGCAATGGGTGCACGTGTAGTTGTTCATCCCGTGAGTGTAGGGAATGGTGCGGCCAGAACAGCCCCGTAGCCGTCGACTCCTGCCGGGCCGGGACGGCGGAAGTCCAAGTCCACGGTCGGTACACCTGCGCAGCCCTCAGGCAACAACTGGCCCCAGTCAAGCCGGTGGCCGGTCGCCCTCGCCCTCGCCCTCGCCCTCGCCCGGGACAGCGTTGCGGATCCGCGTTGGCGGCAGTCACGGAGCATCTTCGAGGGCGTGTATCGAAAGCATCGACGGGCCGGGCGGGGTGATGCCCCGCTCCGGCCCGTCCGTTCGCTGCTGGAGGTCGAGCTGGTGTTGGTGTGTCGTGTGCGTGGGTGTGTAGCCGAGACCGTCGTTGATGTGTCTCATGTGCGTGTTGCTGTCGGCCGTGTCGGTCAGCAGGCCACCGAGGTCCGGATAGTGCCCGAGGGCCTGTCGGATCGACTCGGCCTTCATCCATCGGCCGAGGCCGTGTCCCCGGTGTTCGGGCAGCACGCCGGTGCCGTAGTGCTGGCCATCACCTGTGCCGTTGCCGGGGATGACGAGTTCGGTGAACCCGGCTATCGACTCGTTGGAAGTGTCTATGGCGACGACGGTGTGCAGATGGTCGCCGCGCTGTTCCACGGCTTTCGCCGCGGCTCGCACCCGGTCCACGTCCCAGGTCACGATGCCGTAGTCGGTGTCGTCCATCGGCATGTCGTCCATGGCACGGCGTGAGGCGGCGAACGTCTGGGCGAGGCCGTCGGGGACGGTTCCCTGCCACGACACGAGCCGATAACCGGGATGAGGACGCTCAATGATCTCGGTGAGGACGGTGGCGTCCACGTCGGCCAGTGACAAACGGGAGTACCTCAGGGTGAGGGCCTTGCGGAAACCGCGCGCCGCCAGAAGGCGGTCGCCGGGCGATTCGTTGAGCACGGGAAGAATTTGGTCCAGCCGGGCGGTGCAATGGAGCAGGATGCGGTGGCCTCGTACGCCGAGAGAGCCGTCGTTGCCCAGCCAGGTCGACACACAACCGGCGGTTTCAGCGTCGAGCAGCACCATGTCGATTCCCGACCGGTCCGCGCCACGCACTCCGGCGGGGAAAATGGCGCGCCTGTGTTCCTGCCAAAGGCGGGCCACTGCCTCGTATTCAGAACATCTGGTCACGTGGCTCATCATCGTGCACCGTGCACCGCGATGAGTCGCTGTCATGCAGGTTCTCCCCCGAGATGCCCGGGGACAGGGGTAGACCGGTGCGCCGTGTCGAGGGCCGGTGGTTTCCCTTGACAGGGATCAGACCATGCGGAACCGGCCATACCGGATAGTGCGCCACACATCGGATTGAAGTGTTCACGCCTAGCCCCATAGCGTGTGCGAGGCATGCACGGCTGGGTGATGCCCCGCATCACAGCACACTGCCGCACGCCACTGCCTGCCCTTCGACCGAGCGGGCCACCACCATCGGAGGACCATCATGAGCCTGCGCACTGCTCTCGCCACTCGCACCGCGAGACCGGCGGCAACCGTGTTCGTCACCGCGGCGTTGCTGCTGACCGGCACCACGGCCGCGCACGCCGTCACGCCCAAGCCCAAAGGTCCGGCCATCGCCGACGGACAGATCTACTACTACGCGCTCCAGAACCAGAACACCGGCCGCTGCGTGGACGATTCCTGGGACTACGGTCTGCGCGCATTCACCTGTAACGGGCTCAACTACCAGAACTTCAACTGGTACAAGCAGACCGACGGCACCTGGGTCGTGCAGAACCAGAACACCGGCCGCTGCATCGACGACAGCACCGCATACGGTCTGCGCGCCTTCAGCTGCAACTACTCGGCGTACCAGCGGTGGACGATCGTCTACCAGTCCGACGGCACGAAGACGTTGAAGAATCAGAACACCGGCCGCGTGATGGACGACAGCCTCGACTTCGGTCTGCGCGCGTTCGGGTACAACGCGCTCTCCTACCAGAGGTTCACGTTCGTCGGCTGACACCCCAGCCGGCTACGGCCGTGCGCGCCCTTGCCGGTGTGCACGGCCGTGGCACGTCGATCAGACGTGTAGCAGGACCGGTTGCAGCGGGGCTGGGAAGGTACGCCCGTACTGGGCGCAGTGAATGCTGACCGCACCACCGAGCCCGGCTCCGTGATCGACGAGATCGTGCGCGAAGGCGCCCGCCGGATGGCGGCCGCTGCGGTGGGGGCGGAAGTCAATCAGCACATGGCCGAGTTGGCGGCCGACCGGGATGAGCGCGGGCACCGCCTGGTGGTGGGCAACGGCCGCCACCAGCCCCGCGCGATCGCGCGAGGTTCGAGGACGGCGCCCTGGTCGAACCCGCCGAGGAGGTCACCGCAGCCTGATCACACACCACCCGATCCACAACTCTTGACATTCGGTCATGCCCCTGACACCAGTGGCACTGCACCATTCCACGAACGGCACCACACCCCGAAGGGGGCGATCAGCGCATGACCAAGCCTGAGAGCGCGGGATACGACTACGACGTCGTCATCAGCGGAGCCAGCCTCGCCGGCAGCGCCGCGGCGAGCCTGCTCGCACGACGCGGTGTCCGCGTCGCACTGCTGGAACGCCGCTCTGACCCCGACGCGTACAAGGCGCTTTGCAGCCACTCCCTCCAGGCCAGCGCCTACCCGGTGCTGGACGAACTCGGCCTCGTCGCCGCTCTCGAGAAGGCGGGAGCCGTCCGCAACGAAGCCCGCTGGTACACCCGCTGGGGATGGATCGAGCCGAGGGCCGCGCCGGCGGGCCCCGAGCTACCGTACGCGTACAACATTCGGCGGAGCACCCTCGACCCGATGATCAGGTCCCATGCGGCGCAGACGCCCGGCGTCGATCTGCTCCTCGGTCACCAGGTGACCGGGCTGGTCCGGGAAGCCGGGCGAACCTTGGGGGTGCGCGCGTCGACACCACAGGGCGAGCGTGAGATCCGGGCCCGCCTGGTGGTCGGCGCCGATGGCAAGGACTCGGCCGTGGCGAAGTTCGCCGGGGTGCCTGCTCGGCTGCACGAGAACGCACGGTTCGGCTATCTCGCGCACTTCCGCAATCTTCCACTGCACGGCGGGATCGGTCACGCCTGGTTCCTCGAGCCCGACATGGCGTACGGGTTTCCGAACGACGACGGGGTGACGGTCATCGCGGTGCTCCCGGACAAGAAGCGCCTGCCGGCCTTCCGGGAAGACCTGGAAGGCAGCTTCTTCGAGTTCGTCCGCTCCCTGCCCGAGGCACCGCCCATCGACTCCGCCGAGCGCATCACGAAGATCACCGGCACTGTCAACTACCCCCTTGTCAGCCGCGAGCCGACCGCACCGGGTGTCGCGTTGATCGGCGACGCCGCCCTGACCGGCGATCCCTTGTGGGGAGTGGGATGCGGGTGGGCCCTGCAGTCCGCGCAATGGTTGGCCGAAGCGGTCGCGTCCGCCGCAACCGGTCGGGGCGACCTGAACAGGTCGCTCGTGGTGTACGCACGCACACACCGGCGCCGGCTGCGCGGTCACCAGTATCTCGCTGCCGACTTCGCCAAGGGCCGTCCGTTCAATCCCTTGGAGCGGCTGATGTTTTCGGCGGCAGCGCGCGACGAGTCGATGGCGCGGCACATGTATCTGTTTGCATCCCGCCTGACCGGTCCGCTGCGCTTCCTGAACCCCGTGGCAGTGGCCAAGGCTTCGGCCGTCAACATCAAGCATCGCGGGGCGGCTGCGTCAACCGAGTACCCGTCACACACAGAGTCCTGACCGGCTCCTCTCCCACTCCACTTGCTCTCGGCAGCTTCCGCAGAAAGGAACACTGAACCGCTCCGGGAGCCTGTGGAGGCTTGATTCCATCAGGCCATGGCACGTTCGGCGAGGATCCCGTCGAGCTGCGACCCTGCCGATGGCGGTCGGAGGGACCGTCTGTGCACCCTGGTCCGGCCATCTGGTCGGTCGCATCGGACCACGGCTGCCGCTGAGCCTGGCCGGGGGCTTCATCATGGCGAGCGGACTCTGTCCGGTTGGGCTCGACCGGCATACGACCGTGCTCCTGCTGCTGTTCGCCTGCCTGCTCATCGGTATCGGCTCGGCTTCGCCAACGCCCCCATCACCAACACCGCGGTCGATGGGCTGCCTCCCGCCCGGGTCGGCGTGGCCGGAGCCATCACGTCCTCCGCGCGACAGTTCGGTGCTGCGCTCGGAATCGCCCTCGCCGGCGGACTGGGTTGCCCATGCCGACCCGGCGGGTCTCGCATATGCGTCCCGCCCGGGCCGGCTCTTGGTCGCCGCCTGCGGGCTCCTGCCCTCATGGCCCATGCATCGCGGACGAAGGACTGAAGAAGCATTCAGCTCTGCTTGACGGTGATGGTCACATCGCCGCCGGGGGCAGCCAGGAACCACACTCTGTTTGTCGTCCTGCGCAGCGTGACCGCGCTGCCGTCGACCGTGATCCGCCACGGCCCCTCGGGCAGGGACAGCTCTGTCAGCCGGGAGCCGTGCCGAGCCGCACTGTAGGTCAGCCGGTATGTGGCATCGCCGGGGGTGTACGAGACGGAGCGGATCGTTCCTGCCACGGTCTCCGCGTACGGTTGGGCGGTCAGCTCCTTGTTGGTCCTGAAGGCGCCCGAGTCGTCGACCACGCAGTAACCGCCGCCACGGCACCAGACGTAACCCGCCCAGCCAGAGCTGTAGCGGCCGAGCGAGGCCATCGCGTCGCGGTAGAACCGGTTCATGTTCGGCAGGGAGCTGTTGAGCGCGCCCCACTCCCCCACCACGATCGGAACCTTGTACTGCTTCGGGTACTCGGTGACGGCCTTCTCATAGGTCTCGATCCAGCCCGCCCCGGGATCGTAGTCGGCGCCCGCCTCCATGGCGGCGTTGTAGAAGTGCGGTGCATAGACCACCTTCGGGTCGTCGATGCGCCCGAGGCCCGTCGGTACGCCCTCGCCCACGATCGGGGTGGGTTCGACGAAGACCCAGGCATCGGGGTCCGCCGAACGGACGGAGTCGGCCAGGCGGTTGTACATGGGGGTGAGCTGCTCACGCTCGATCCGGCGGGCGGCTGCCGGCAGGTCTTCCCCCTGCTGCAGCTCGCCCATCGGTTCGTTGATCAGGTCGTAGCCGAGGACCGCCGGGTGGTGGGCGAGACGAGAAGCGAGGACCCGCCACGCCCGGGCCTGGGCGCGTTGCAGATCCTGGTCCTGATAGAGGTGGGTGAAGGCGCGCTGGACGGCAGGCTCAAAGTACTCGGCAAACCAGTCGTCGGGATGGGCGGTGAACGGAAGCCCGTCGGTCCTCGTCGCCCACTCGGGTATGCCCCGGTGACCGAAAGCAGGTCCGAAGACGTCCTGATGCGCGTCGATCACGACCTTCACGTCATATCGAGCGGCCCAGTCCACGATGCGCTCGATCTTCCGCAGATACGTCTGGCTGTACTGGCCGGGCCGCGGTTCCAGGTCGTCCCAGAAGACCAGTAACCGGGCGAAGTTGAAGCCCTTGGCGCGCATGTCGCGGAAGTCGCGTTCGGAGATGGCCGTCAGGGCCTCGTCGCCCCGGTGCACCTTGTCCTCGACGTTCCAGCCGCGCAGAGTGAGAACACGCCCGTGCCGGTCGGTCAGTGCGGGTATGCCGGGTGCGGCCAGCCGGCGGTGGGCGGTGGAGGGGGCAAGGAGCGCGGCGACCACTGCGCCCACCGTCAGCGTTGTTCGGACCACCATGGAGCGCCTCCGGTCCGTCGGGTTCGGGACGCGGCATCCAATCAGCAGCCGCAGCAGTGTTCAAGTGACAGTGCAAGCCGAGGAGTGCAGACGGCCCGCAGGAGAGGGCGGGGCCGGTCTGCATGCGGGTGACGGACCGGCGTGCATGCGCGTGACGGGCCGACGTGCATGCGCGTGACGGGCCGGCGCGGCCCCGCCCATGACCGCGCGCAGCCTGGCCGGAGAGACCCGATCGGAGCAGGTGACATGAACCGGCTGAGCCCCTGCTGACTCTCCCAGGAGCCTCAGGTCCTGAGCGTGAGAGTGCCGGGCAGAGACCGACACACACGGCCGCTGTCACAACTCGGGCTCTGGCTGAACTTCGGTGGTGCCGTGCCCGGTGCCCACCGCGACCGGTCTACCGTGTCGCATCATGACGGTTCTGATCATCGGCGGCAGCGGCTTCCTGGGCGCCGAGTTGATCCGGCAGGCGACAACGGCCGGGCACGCGACGGCCGCGACCTACGCGACCAGGCCCGGCAACACCTCCGACGTCGCCTGGTACCCACTTGATCTGAGGGATACCGGACGTGCGGACGCCCTCATGGCCGAGGTCGGCCCGCATCTTGTCGTCAACGTGTCCAGCGGCAAGGCCGACTGGGCGGTTACGGCGGAGGGCCCCGTCCGGCTGGCGATGGCGGCGGCGAAATACGGAACCCGCCTGGTCCACGTCTCCAGCGACGCGGTGTTCTCCGGCGCCCGAGTCCACTACGACGAGTCCTGCCTCCCTGACCCCGTCACCCCGTACGGGGCGGCGAAGGCGGCAGCGGAGACCGGGGTCCTCCTCGTGTGTCCGGAGGCCGTCGTCGCCCGCACGTCGCTGATCATCGGCGATGGGTGTTCCATACATGAGCGCGCCGTGCACGAACTCGCCGCCGGAACCCGCGACGGCGTCCTGTTCACCGACGACATCCGCTGCCCGGTGCACGTCGCCGACCTGGCTGCCGCCCTTCTGGAACTGGCGTGGGGTGACGCCGCGGGCATCCACCATCTCGCAGGGTCCGACGCTCTGAGCCGTCACGAGCTCGGCATTCTCATCGCCAGACGTGACGGCCTCGATCCCTCGCGGCTGCCCACGGGTCTGCGGGCCGGCAGCACACTTCCCGGCGCCCTCGACCTGCGCCTCGACAGCCGGACGACCCAGCGGAATCTGCGCACCACGCTGCGCGGTGCTCACCAGTTCTGCATCGCACCGGCTTGACCTTCCGGCCCGGCGGCTGCCTGAGCGAGATCAGCGACGCCGGCTGCGGCTCGGGGGCCTGGGTGGCGTGCGGAAAGCCTCTTGAGCGGGTGGCCGCCCCTGGGACCGCGTCCGGATCGGTCAGTTTTCGAGAAGCACCAGTGCCCCGGCCGCCCCTACCGTCGACGGCATGAACTCCATCGACTCCGTCACCCTCGAGGTGGCCGACACCACGGCCGCCGCCCACTTCTACTCCACCGCCTTCGGACTGGACTCGTCTCAGGTGCGCCTGCGCGCCTGCGCGGCCCCCACGACCGGCTTCCGCGGCTTCACACTGTCGCTCGTGGTCTCCCAGCCGGGCAACGTCGACGCCCTCGTCGGCGCCGCGCTCGACGCCGGGGCCACCACCCTCAAGCCCGCCACGAAGTCGCTGTGGGGCTACGGCGGCGGCGTCCAGGCCCCGGACGGCACGATCTGGAAGATCGCAACGTCCGCGAAGAAGGACACCGGCCCGGTCACCCGGGACTTCGACGAACTCGTGCTCCTGCTGGGCGTCGAGGACGTGAAGAAGAGCAAGCAGTTCTACATCGAGCAGGGCCTCACCGTGGGCAAGAGCTTCGGCGGCAGGTACGTCGAGTTCGCCACCGGGTCGGGCGCCGTCAAGCTGGCTCTGTACAAGCGCCGCGCTCTCGCCAAGGACGCAGGTGTCCCAGCCGACGGCACCGGATCGCACCGGCTCGTACTCTCCGGCACCGGGGGCCCGTTCAGCGACCCGGACGGATTCTTCTGGGAAACCGCTGCCCCGCTGACCGCCACCGCCTGAGCCGGGTCACCTCCACTTACGGGACGGGGCCTGCGGCGTTCTCGTCGGCACTGCCGTCAGCGTCCACACCGCCCCGTGCCCGGGGAACCAGACCTCGGCAGCCACGGGCACGGACTGTGTCGTCGCCATCACGCGACGATCGCCGGTCTACTGGTCGCTCGGACTCTGCCTGGCCTGCGCCGCGACCGCGTTCTTCCACATCCGCCGATCCCGCAACCGCGGAGTCGGCACCCCGGTCCGCCCCTACGTCCTCATAGGGATCGCCATCGTCGCCCTGACGGCCGCACGCACAGCCTGGATCGTCACCCACTACACGCTCACGCCCGGCCCCTCCGTCGACTTCTGGGGCATCCACACCGGCCCCGTCCCACCGCTGAGGAACTTCCTCGTCCGGCTCAGCGGAGACGCGCTGTCCATCGGGCTGCTTCTCCTGGTGCTGTCCTGGGTGGAACGCAATCGCGCCCTACTGGTCTTCACCCTGGCCTACCTGGCCATCGAGCTGGCGCCGATCAGCACGCCGTGCTGCGCGCACTGCTCACGTCGGTCGGCTTCCCGGCCGACATCGCGGTGCCGCCGCGCACGGCCGGCCACCAGAACGCCCCGGTGCTGCGAACCGGCCGGCGGTTGCCCGTCATCGTGTTCTCGCACGGCGCGCACGACCACCGTGCGGACACCACCATCGTGGTTCAGGAGCAGGCCAGCCACGGGTACGTGGTGGTCACGGTGGATCGCACGTACGACACGTTCAGCGAGTTCCCCGACGGCCGCCTCATCGTCCCGCTCGACGACCCGAAATACGTACTGGGCCCCGCGGACTTCGCCAGGGACATCCGGTTCGTACTCGACTGCGTCGAGGACCTCGCCGCCGGGCGCAACCCCGACGCCGACCAGCAACCACTGCCGGAGGGCCTGCTCGGCGCCCTCGACCAGAATCGCATCGGCATGTTCGGCTGGTCGAAAAGCGCGACGGCGACCACCCTGGTCATGAGCCAGGACCAGCGGGTCCAGGCAGGACTCAGTTTCGACGGCCCGATGCAACCCACGATCACCACCGACCCGGACCGGCCGTTCATGCTGATGACGGCCGAGTTCCCCGGGCCTGGCAGCCAAGCGTCGCCGAGTTCTTGTCCCGCCTGCGGGGATGGAGGCTCAACGTCCAGGCGGAGGGAGCGGCTCACTCGTCGTACTGCGACGTCCAGTTCCTGATCCCGCAGCTGGCGAAAGCGGTCGGGATGAGCGACGCGGACCTTCAGAGCTGGATCGGAACCCTCGATCCGGCCCGGGCGGTCCGGATCCAGCAGGCGTACCCGCTCGCGTTCTTCGACCAGCACCTGCGCCACCACCGGAAGCACCTGCTCGACGGTCCGAGTGCGGCCTTCCCAGAGGTGAAGTTCATCCCATGAGAGGGGACCGAGCGGGTGTCCTGCCGGAGGTTCACCCTTCGGCACGGACGTCGGCCGACGGCTCCGGAAGCAACGTCAGCACACCACCTAGACCGGGCTGATGGCCGGGTTTCAGGGCCCGCTTGGGCGATCAGGTGGCCACCTGCCCTGGTGCAGCAGGCGGCCGCCATCGGGGGATATTTAGCAGGTCCGTACCGATCCTCTTCGCGGGCGAGGATCATGCCTCGGGAAGTCGGTCCAGGAAGCCGAAGACGGAGGTGATCCGGCCGTCCTCGGCCAGGGTGAGTACGTCCGAACCCGCGACCGGCGCCGAACCGTCCGTGACGGAGACGAGCTCCCAGCCGAAGCGGGCGATGTGATGGTTGCCGTCCACATCACCGGCCAGCCTGAACTCGAAGCCGGGGAACTGCTCGTGCGCACCCCGGATCACCGCGGCGATCTGCTCGTGACCGCGCACGTCGGCCAGCGGGTCCGTGTACGTGCCCTCCTCGGACCACGCCGCGGCAACCGCCTTGGCGAGCGCGTCCGCCTCGGTGGCGTTCCACGCCTCGAAGTAACGGGTGACGGCGGCAGTGTAGATCGACATGGCGGGACTCCCATTCCGGTGAAGTGGCATGGCATTCAGATCAGTTGGTCCGGGCTCCGGGCCGGAGTGCGCCGGCCCGAAACCCGATGGCTCAACCTTGCCGCGCCCCGCCCGGCCGCGCGATTACCACCCAGGTAATGACGCCCGGCCCACCGACGCAGCTCGCAGCCGTCGGACGGAAGTAGACGAGGCGCGCCGACGCAGGCCGTCTTCGACCAACCAGCACGAATGCGCCACGCGGCGAACGCGGCACGTCCCGGTTACCCTTGACCGCGCCTCTGGAAGCGGCTGCCGTATCGTTACGGCACATGTGGCCAGGAGAGCAGTCATCGAGGGGCGGACAGGATCCGCAGCAGCCCCCGGTCGGACACCAGGCGAACGGGTACCAGCAGCCCGGTCCTGGCCAGCCGAACCCGTACCAGCAGCCCGGTCCTGGCCAGCCGAACCCGTACCAGCAGCCCAGTCCCGACCCGTTCCAGCCGAATCCCTACCAGCAGCCCCAGCACTGGCAGATGCCCACGCAGCCACCCGTCGGCATACCCGTGCCCCCACCAGCCGGTGGCGGCCGAAACCGAACCGGACTCATCGCCGTCATCGCTGCGGCGGCCGTCGTGCTCGCGGCGGGCGTCACCGGATTCCTCGTGCTCGGCGACAACCAGCACGACGGGCCCGACCCGAAGCCGACCAACACCGCATCGCCGTCGCAGAGTTCTGCCAACCCGCGAGGACCCGACACCCGGACCGCCACGATCAAGGGCTGGAACGTCGTGGCCAATCCGGCGCAGGGAATCGCGTTCGATGTCCCGCCCCAATGGGAGATCCAGTCTCCCGGCTGGGTCACCTATGTCTCCAAGGACGGGGACCCGGACGACAAACCTCTCATTGCCATACGCAATGTCGCGATGCTGCAGAAGAAGTGGTGTTCCTCGGACGAGGACCGGGACGGCACGCTGGAGAACGTACCTCTGGCCCAGGTGGGTACGAGGGGCAACCACGGTTACCGAAGCACTCAGGAAATCGCCGGTTCCGACCCGAAGACCTGGGTGTACGGGGCGTACTCGCAGCCGGACAAGACGAAGGTGAAGACCAGCGCCGTCGAGGAGTTCACCACGAACTCCGGCCTCAAGGGCAGTCTGGGCACTGCCTGGTCGATAGGCGTGAAGAAATCGAAGAAGTGCGCCACCGACGGCAAAGCATGGACCTTCGCCTTCAGGAACACTGCCGGGGATCTGGTCTCCTGGTCGTTCTTCGGGGCCAGGAACGTCTCCGACGAGGTACCGGACGCGACCATACGGAAAATCGGCACCACTGTACGGCTCTACAAGCCCCCGTCGGATTCCTGATTCCGATCCGGAACCGGGCGACGGGAACGGCCCCGCCCGGTTCGGATCGAAGTCGTGGAAGGGCCGGTCATGGCACGTGGTCTTGATCTCTCACGATCAAGGCGCCAGTCCTCGCCATCCGGGGAGCCGCGACGACTCGTAGCGTGGGGGAAGGCCGTACTCCCGGACCGCCGGCACAAGCCCTCACGCGACCATGGCATGAGCCGGCGCTGGCTACCGCGCGGAGGCGATCGACCGCACTGCCCCCTCAGCGTCGACCTTGAAGGCATCCAACGTGACCCCGGAGTCAAGGGTTCAAAGTGATCCCCGGCTTTGGGTGGTCGAGCGGACCTTCGGCTGGCTCATACACCACCGCCGTCTCGTCGTCGACCACGAACCTCGCCCCCACCGCTCCGAACTCATAATCGACTTGGCGGTGATCGACTTCCCAATGACGTTGTCAAGGTAGTGCTGTGACAGGTGGTGCGGCTTGGTAGCACCGTCCGTCCCGCAAGAGTGCCCAGAGGACGTTGACGCGGCGGCGGGCCAGGG
>NZ_JBFAET010000153.1:0-21891 GCF_040642095.1 Streptomyces sp. NPDC020362 | reverse complement strand
GCGAGGAGATCACCCAGAACGGCCTCGGCGGCGCGGACGTCCACGCGGAGACCAGCGGTGTCTGCCACTTCGCCTACGACGACGAGGAGACCTGCATCGCCGAGGTGCGCTACCTCCTCTCCCTGCTCCCGCAGAACAACCGCGAGAACCCCCCGCGGGTGGAGTGCACCGACCCGGTGGACCGCCGCTCCGACGTCCTGCTCGACCTGGTCCCGGCGGACGGCAACCGGCCGTACGACATGGTCAAGGTCATCGAGGAGATCGTCGACGACGGCGAGTACCTGGAGGTCCACGAGCGCTGGGCGCGGAACATCATCTGCGCGCTGGCCCGCCTGGACGGCCAGGTGGTCGGCATCATCGCCAACCAGCCCCAGGTCCTCGCCGGTGTCCTGGACATCGAGGCCAGTGAAAAAGCTGCGCGCTTTGTTCAGATGTGTGACGCTTTCAATGTCCCGATCGTGACCTTCCTGGACGTACCGGGGTTCCTCCCCGGTGTGGACCAGGAGCACGGCGGAATCATCCGACACGGCGCGAAGCTGCTGTACGCCTACTGCAACGCGACCGTGCCGAGGATTTCGCTCATCCTGCGCAAGGCGTACGGAGGTGCCTACATCGTCATGGACTCCCAGTCGATCGGCGCCGACATCACCTACGCCTGGCCCACCAACGAGATCGCCGTGATGGGCGCCGAGGGCGCCGCGAACGTCATCTTCCGTCGGCAGATCGCCGGTGCCGAGGACCCCGAGGCCATGCGGCAGAAGATGGTCAAGGAGTACAAGGCCGAGCTGATGCACCCGTACTACGCGGCGGAGCGCGGCCTGGTGGACGACGTCATCGACCCGGCCGAAACCCGCGAGGTCCTGGTCAAGTCCCTGGCGATGCTGCAGTCCAAGCACGCCGACCTGCCGTCCCGCAAGCACGGCAACCCCCCGCAGTAACCGAGCGGACCCGCCGCGGCAACCCCGCGGACCTCTCTCTCACGGAGACTGACATCCATGAACACGCCTGACATCCGCGTCGAGAAGGGCCACGCCGAGCCCGAGGAAGTCGCCGCCATCACGGCAGTCCTCCTGGCCCGTGCCGCTGCCCGGTCCGAGCCCTCGGCCCAGACGCACCGAGGCCGTGCAAAAGCCGGCTGGCGCCGCCTGGAGCGCGAGCCCGGCTTCCGCGCACCGCACAGCTGGCACGGCTAGGCTGCGCCGCTCCGCCCACTGGTTCTTGAAGGGCCCCTCCACCGTGGAGGGGCCCTTCTTGCTGCGGACGGTGCGTGTCGCCGGGGACGGTGCGTGTCCCTGCGGACGGCGCGCTGCGCAGGGGCGCGGGGAACTGCGCGGCCGGCCACGACGCGTGCCGCGGACGGTGACGCACCACGAAGCCCCTGTCTCTCCCGCGGGGAGATACAGGGGCTTCGAAGGCGTCCTGGAGCGGCAGCGCTAGCGCAGGCGCGCCATCAGGGCGTGTTCCACCAGCGTGATCAGCGCCGACTTGGCGTCCGCGCGGTGGCGGGCGTCGGTCGTGATGATCGGGGTGTCGGGGCCGATCTGCAGCGCCTCGCGGACCTCGTCGGGGTTGTACGGCTGGTTGCCGTCGAAGCCGTTGAGGGCGATGACGAAGGGCAGGCCGCTGTTCTCGAAGTAGTCGACCGCGGGGAAGCAGTCGGCGAGACGGCGGGTGTCGACCAGGACGATCGCGCCGATGGCGCCGCGCACCAGGTCGTCCCACATGAACCAGAAGCGGTCCTGACCGGGCGTACCGAAGAGGTACAGGATCAGGTCCTGGTCGAGGGTGATACGGCCGAAGTCCATGGCGACCGTGGTGGTCGTCTTGTCCCCGGTGTGGGTGAGGTCGTCGATGCCGGCCGACGCGGACGTCATGACGGCCTCTGTGCGCAGCGGGTTGATCTCCGAGACGGCGCCGACGAACGTGGTCTTGCCCACGCCGAAGCCGCCCGCCACCACAATCTTCGCGGAGGTGGTGGAGCGGGAAGGACCGCCGCTAGAGCTTGCGAAGTCCACTGAGCACCCTTTCGAGCAGTGTCACGTCTGGCTGGCCACCGGCGTTCTCGTCGCCGCCGGGCTGATGGATGGCGACCAGGCCCGCCTCCGCCAAGTCGGCGACGAGGATCCTGGCCACGCCGAGGGGGATGGTCAGCAGCGCCGAGACCTCGGCGACCGACTTGATCTCCCGGCACAGGTTGCAGATCCGCTGATGCTCGGGCAGCTGGCCCTGCATCTGGTGCGGAGCGGCGGTGGTGTGCACCAGTGCCTCGATGGCGAGCTGGTAGCGCGGGCGGGTCCGGCCGCCGGTCATGGCGTACGGACGCACCAGAGGGTTGTTGGAAGCCGTCGCCGGCGCCGGCTCGGGGCGGCGCTGGGGCTGGACCGGCTGGATACGGGGCGCCGCCGGCTGGTCGTACGGCGAAGGGCCGGGGCCCTGCGGAGCGTACGGCTGCCGGTGGCTCGGGGCGGAGGGGAAGTTGTACCGGTTCGCCGATCCGTCGCCCTGGCCCTGGGCAGGGCCGTACGACCAGTTGCCCGAAGACGAACCGCCTGGGGGTGTTGCCACTCTCTCTCCTCCTCCGACTGCGCCGGGCACCCATCCGTGTGGAGCCGCGTCCCGAAACCTTACGGCCACGGGACGCGAATACGCACCGTCTGACTATTAGTTGAGAAGGCTTCCCTGGAGTTCTGCACGAAGATCCGGGGTGAGAACCGTGCCCGCGCGGTCCACCAAAAGCGCCATCTCGTACCCGATGAGGCCGATGTCCGCCTCCGGGTGGGCCAGGACCGCCAGTGACGAACCGTCGGATACGGACATGATGAACAGGAATCCCCGCTCCATCTCCACAACCGTCTGGTTCACGGCGCCCCCTTCGAAGATCCGGGAGGCGCCTGCCGTCAGCGACGTCAGACCGGATGCGACGGCGGCGAGCTGGTCGGCGCGGTCGCGGGGGAAGCCTTCGGACATCGCCAGAAGGAGTCCGTCGGCGGAGACCACCACCGTGTGGGACACCCCCGGGGTGTTGTCCACGAAGTTGGTGATCAACCAGTTCAGGTTCTGTGCCGCCTGGCTCATCGGGCTCACACTAACGCTCCTGGTTGTAGGTGCTGTCAGGACCGAAGCCCTGGCCGTTCGTTTCACTGCCTGCGCTACGTCCGCGCTGGACGCCTCGACGCAGGTTGCTCAGCCTGCCCCGGACGTCCTCCGGGGCACGGGAGACCTGGGGGCCTCCCTGAGGGGTGCTCTCGGCGGCGCCCTCGACCAGGTTGGCCTTGGGTACCCGCCGCGGCAGGCCGGAGGAGGTGACCCCGCCCGCCTTGGGCTTCCGGAGCTGGGAGGCCTGCTGCCAGCGCTCGTCGTTCGCCGAACGCCAGTCGCCGTCGCCGCCGACCGCCGGAATGTTGCCCTGCGCGGGAGCCGGCGTTTCCCGTTGCACGCGCGCAGTGCCGTTCGGGGCACTCGAGCCGTTGGATCCGCTCGCGGTGGATCCCCGGCGGGGCAGCCCGGCGTCGGTCAGCTGGTGGGCGGCGGGAGAGGCCGGTCCCGGCCGGTCGAAGCCTACGCGGTTCCGCTCACTCGCGTCACCGGCCTGCGACGATTCCGTTTCCGGAGCGTACTGGGCCGGATAGCCGTTCTGGTAGCCGTCCTGCTGGGGCCAGTCGTCCTGGTAGGGCTGGGCCTCGTACGAGCCGAAGCCGTCGTTCGCCGAAGCGTGCGCCGGTGCCGGCTCCTCCTGAGCAGGCTCCGCATACGCGGGGTCGGGGTAGCCGCCGGTCGAGGCGAAACCGTCGTTCTGCGGCAGCCCGCCGTTCGGCGCGTAGTACTGGTCGCCGTACGACTCCTCGTACGCGGGGCGCTGCTGCTCCTCGTACGTCTGCTCCTGGTACGCCTGCTGCGGCTGCTCGGTGTAACCCGTGCGGCTGCCGTCGTAGCCCTGCGGGGCATCGAAGTCGTCACGGAACGCGGACTGCTCGGCGTTCTCCTGCTGCGGCTGACCGTGGGACTGGGCCTCCAGGGCCGCGCGGCGCGAATCGCGGGCCAGCGAGCGTCCGACGGGGTCCAGCCCGCGGATGTCGTCGGGCACCTCGGAGTACCGGCTGTCGTCGAAGCCCAGCTCGGCGGCGGTGCGCATGGGCGGCGCCACCTGGCCGAAGCTCTCACCCTGGAACTGCTGGTCCGGGATGATCTGGGAGACCGTGAACTCCTCGTGGTCCAGCGGCGCGTCGGCGCCACCGCCGTGCGTGATGGCGTCCGGCAGCATGACCAGGGAGGTCGTGCCCGCCTGCTCGCCCGACGGACGCAGCTGGACGCGGATGCCGTGCCGGTCGGACAGCCGGCCGACCACGAACAGGCCCATGCGCTGGGAGATCGCGGCGTCCACGGTCGGCGGGTTGGCCAGCTTGTGGTTGATGTCCGCGAAGTCCTCGGCGGTCAGGCCGATGCCCTTGTCGTGGATCTCGATCATCACGCGGCCGTCGGGGAGACGGGTCGCGGTGACGCGGACCTTGGTCTGCGGGGAGGAGAACGTGGTGGCGTTCTCCAGGAGCTCGGCGAGCAGGTGCACGAGGTCGGTCACGGCGCGGCCGTGGATCTCGGCCTCCGGGACACCCGACAGCTCGATGCGCTCGTACTGCTCCACCTCGGAGGAAGCGGCGCGCAGGACGTCGACCAGCGGGACCGGCTGGTCCCAGCGGCGGCCGGGCTCCTCGCCGGCGAGGACCAGGAGGTTCTCGCCGTTGCGGCGCATACGGGTGGCGAGGTGGTCCAGGCGGAAGAGGTTCTCCAGCTGGTCCGGGTCGGCCTCATTGTTCTCCAGGTCGGTGATCAGGGTCAGCTGGCCCTCGATCAGAGACTGGTTGCGGCGCGAGAGGTTGGTGAAGATCGCGTTGATGTTGCCACGGAGCAGGGCCTGCTCGGAGGCGAGCCGGACGGCCTCGCGGTGGACCTGGTCGAAGGCGCGGGCGACCTCGCCGATCTCGTCCTTGGTGTGGATCGGGATCGGGGCGACCCGGGTGTCGACCCGGCCGGGGTCGGTGCGCGAGAGCTGGTCGACCAGCATCGGCAGACGCTGCTCGGCGATGCCGAAGGCGGCGTTGCGCAGCTGGCGCATCGAGCGGCTCATCTGGCGGGCCACGGCACCGGCCAGGATGAACGCGAGGAGCAGAGCCACCACGACCACGGCACCGGTGGTGATCGCCGAGGTCTTGGCGTTGTCGGCGATGTCCGAGGCCTCGCTCACCGCCTTGTCGGCGAGGTCGGACTCGATCTGGCGGTAGGCCTTGTACTTGAGGGTGTTGACCGCCCACCAGTTCTGGGACGTGATGCCGCCCGCCGCCAGCTGCTGACGGGTGAGCGTGCTGGTGTCCTTCATGGTGGCGAGCGCACCGACCAGCTTGGTCGGGTTGGACGGCGGGGGAACGTAATTCGGGTTCGCGCCCTTGGCCTGCTCGGCCATCGCTGCGGCGTCCGACTTGATCTTCGTTTCCGCGTCGCTCAGCTTCTGCGCGTCCGCGTCGGTGCCACCGCCGATGTACTCCTCCCGGGCGATCCGCTCCAGGTAGGCGTACGAGGACAGGGAGACCCGCTGGGTCGCCAGGTTCGGGTCGTCCGGACCGGGCTTGACCAGCAGGTGCGTACCGATGGACCGCTCCAGCGACAGCGCCGCCTTGGTCAGCGAGATGGCGTAGACGGTACGGCCGTAGGAGGTGATGTTGCCGGTGCCCAGACCGAGCTCGTTGGCGAACTCCATCAGGGGGTGGCTGACGTCGACGTAGCCCTCTTCGGTCTGCACGCCGTGCACCTTGGAGGTGTACGCGACCTGGCGCAGCTGAGCCAGCTCCGGCTCGGCCTTGCGGAACAGCCTCAGCCGGCGCTCCAGGCCCGACTTGTGCGGCATGTTCTGCGCGGCCTGGTTGAAGACGGCGGCGGCCTGGTCGGTGCCCTTGCGGGCCGAGTCGACGGTCTGCTTGCTGGGGGCGTCCTTCTTGTTCAGCAGCAGAGGGGCCGCGGTGACGTCACGCTCGTTCTCGAGGGCGTCGGCGTAGCCGAGGGCGGCGCGCACCAGGCGGGCGGTGTTCTCCGCGTCCCGGGCCTGCTGCCAGGTGTCGATCGAGCTCTTCACCTGGAAGCCGCCCATGACCAGGCCGACACCCACGGGTATGAGCAGAATCGCGTTCAGCCTGGTCGGCACGCGCCAGTTGCGTGGGGAGAAACGGCCGCCGCTGGACGCGGGAGTGGCCACCGGCTCCGATCCGGGCACAGGGGTGGGCGCCGCAGCGCGCGGCGGCGGGGTGAAGTTGCCCCGCGCCGACGGCTCGGGACCGTTCTTGCTTCGCCTCACTCGACCAACAACCTCTCGGCGGTCGGCACCTACCTCGTGCCGCAGTCTCTCAGAGCCCGGTTCGTCATCGACCAGTGAGTACGTCTTTGACTAATGGGCAGTTCAGGCATTCCAGCACGTGGACCAGCGCACTTCCAAACAGTGGAAACCCCCCGGTGGTGCCGTTGTAAGCACCAGATAAAACGGTCATAAAGAGCGAGCCCCGCCAAAAGGCGGGGCGTTTGTGAGCACAGCGGCACCGTTCGACCGCGTCGCGTGGTGATACCGGACGATTCCTCTGCCGAACTGTTATGAACACCGGAGCCGACCGTGTCAAAGGCCACAGTCGGCTCCGATCTCGATACGACAACTGCCCTGTGGCCCGTCGTACTTGAGTGCTACCTCAGCCGTGCCATCAGGGCGTGTTCCACCAGCGTGATCAGCGCACTCTTGGCATCGGCACGATGGCGGGCGTCGGTCGTGATGATCGGGGCGTCGGGGCCGATCTGCAGCGCCTCGCGCACCTCGTCGGGGGTGTAGGGCTGCTGGCCGTCGAAGCCGTTGAGGGCGATGACGAAGGGCAGGCCGCTGTTCTCGAAGTAGTCGACCGCGGGGAAGCAGTCGGCCAGGCGCCGGGTGTCCACGAGCACCACCGCGCCGATGGCGCCGCGCACCAGGTCGTCCCACATGAACCAGAAGCGGTCCTGACCGGGCGTACCGAAGAGGTACAGGATCAGGTCCTGGTCGAGGGTGATACGGCCGAAGTCCATGGCGACCGTGGTGGTCGTCTTGTCCCCGGTGTGGGTGAGGTCGTCGATGCCGGCCGACGCGGACGTCATGACGGCCTCTGTGCGCAGCGGGTTGATCTCCGAGACGGCGCCGACGAACGTGGTCTTGCCCACGCCGAAGCCGCCCGCCACCACGATCTTCGCCGAGGTGGTGGCCCGGCCCGCGTCAGAGCTTGCGAAGTCCACTGAGCACCCTTTCGAGCAGCGTCACGTCCGGAGCGCCGCCGTTGTTCTCGTCGCCGCCCGGCTGGTGAATGGCGACCAGGCCGGCCTCGGCGAGGTCGGCCACCAGGATCCGGGCCACGCCGAGCGGCATGGCCAGCAGCGCGGAGACCTCCGCGACCGACTTGACCTCGCGGCACAGGTGGCAGATGCGCTGGTGCTCCGGGAGCAGTCCCATGAGTGCTGCCGGGTCGGCCGTGGTGCTGATCAGCGCCTCGATGGCGAGCTGATAGCGCGGCCGCGTCCGGCCACCGGTCATGGCGTACGGACGTACCAGCGGCTGGTCGCCCTCGTCCCCGTACGGCTCCGCGTACGGATCATGAGAGGCGGTGGGCGGGGTCATGAATCCTCCGGGCGGGACAGCAAGTCGGTCAGTCGTGCCGTCTGACGGGGCCGGTGGGGGGATTGTGGCGGCCGGACGGTGTTTTCGTGTGATGGGTGGTGCCGGGGCGGGTCAGTGGAGCAGACTGCCTTGCAGTTCGGCGCGCAGGTCCGGGGTGAGGACCGCACCCGCGCGGTCGACGAGCAGCGCCATCTCGTAGCCGACGAGACCGATGTCGCACTCGGGGTGGGCGAGGACCGCGAGGGACGAGCCGTCCGAGACGGACATCAGGAAAAGGAACCCGCGTTCCATCTCGACGACCGTCTGTGCCACGGTGCCGCCCTCGAAGATCCGGGACGCCCCGGCCGTCAGGGAGGTCAGCCCGGACGCGACGGCCGCCAGCTGGTCGGCGCGGTCCCGCGGGAAACCTTCGGACATCGCCAGCAGAAGGCCGTCGGCGGAGACCACCACCGTGTGCGACACCCCGGGGGTGTTGTCCACGAAGTTGGTGATCAACCAGTTCAGGTTCTGTGCCGCCTGGCTCATCGGACTCAACTAACGCTCCTGCTGGTGAGTGGGGCTCGGGAAGCTGCCGGTCTGGCCGTTACCGGCCTGGCGACCCTGCGCGATGCCCCGACGGAGATTGGTCAGCCGGCCGCGTACGTCGTCAGGCGCACGCGAGACCTGCGGACCGGCTTGGTGCTGTTGCTGCTGAGCCGTGCCCGGCACGAGGTTGGCCCGGGGCACCCGGCGCGGCAGGCCGGAGGTGGTGACACCGCCCGCCGCAGGCTGCCGTACGCGCTCCGCCTGCCGGACGTATTCGTCGTTGGGCGAGGTGCGCCAGGAGCCGGTGGCGGAAGCCGGACGCTGCGGAGCAGGAGCCGGCTGCTGCTGCGGGGCCGGGGCCGGGGCCGGGGTGTTGTCCGGCTGTCCCTGCTGGCCGCCGTGGAACCAGTTGGTCTCCAGCGTGTCGTACAGCGGGGTACGGCCGTCGCCCGGGCCGGAGGCCGGAGGCAGGGCCTCGGGCTCCTGGCGGGCCGGACGCTGTGGGGCCTGCGGGCGCCGGTCGCCCGCGTCACCGCGGCCGCCCGGCTGCGAGCGCTCGAACCGGCCGGTGTTCGCCGGGCCCTGGCCCGGGCGGCCGGGCAGCGCGTGCTGACCGGTGGAGCTGTTGTCGAAGCCGGCGTCGTAGGCCTGCGGGGCCGCGAACTGACCGGTGCTCTGCGAGTCCTGCTGTCCGGGGGTCGAGGTGCCGAAGACGTCGGAGCGGACGTACGGGTTGTTGCCGCCCTGCTGGCCGCCCTGGCCACCGCCCTGCGGGGCGAACTGGCCGTTGCCCTGCTGGGCCCCGGGCCGTGCGAACTGACCGGTGTTCTGGGACCCGCCCGCACCGTTCAGGTCCGGGCGCGGGTACTGACCCGTGGAGCCGTCCAGGCCGAAGTCCGGGCGGGGGTACTCGCCCGTGGCGCCCGGGTTCTGCGCGTCGGACCTCGGTATCGCCGGTATCTCGGAGGTCGAGCCCGGGCCCTGCCGGTCGTCGATGCGCGGCATGCGCGCGGTCTGCGACGGGTCCTGCTCGTCGTGGCCGCGCGGGATGTCCAGCGAGGCACGGGACGCCGGGGCCTGGGCGTTGTTGCTCCAGTCCGGGGTGCGCGAGGACGGGTTGCCGCCGGGCAGTTCGGCCCGCGGGCCGCCGCGCGGCGGCAGCTGGGGCTGACGGTCCTGGTCGGCGGAGCCCGCGCCACCACGCTGCGGGACGGGGCCGCGGCCGCCGAAGGCGTCCTGCTGCGATCCGCCCGGATTCGCGGCCTGCAGGCCCTGCGGGGCACCCGGGGTCTGACCGCCGCCGAAGCCGCCCGCGCCGGCGGGAGCCTGACGGCCCTGCGGAGCGGCACCCGGACCCTGCGGGCCACGCGCCGCGCCGGGCGCACCCGGACGGCCGCCCTGGCCGGCGCCGGGCAGCGCGGCCCGGGGACCCTGGGCGGAGCCGACCTGGCCACGCGGACCGGGACCGGCACCGAGGCGTCCACCGCCGGTCGGGGCACCGCCGAGGGCACCGCCCTGGCCGTTGCCGCCGTTGTTGCGACGGGCGGCGGCCACACCGGCTGCGGCCTGCGCGGCGGCCGGACCGCCGGTCGGCGCCGGGGCGCCGGGCTTGCCCGGAGCGGGCTTCTTGCCGCCCTGGGCGACGTCGACGGGCAGCATGACCAGCGCGGTCGTACCGCCGGAGTCGGACGGGCGCAGCTGGATGCGGATGCCGTGACGCTGGGACAGACGACCGACCACGAACAGACCCATGCGGCGGGAGACCGAGACGTCCACGGTGGGCGGCGAGGCGAGCCGCTCGTTGATCGCCGCCAGGTCCTCGGGGGAGAGGCCGATGCCGGTGTCGTGGATCTCGATCAGCACGCGGCCGTCGGGCAGCGCGTGACCGGTGACCTTGACCTTGGTCTGCGGCGAGGAGAACGAGGTCGCGTTCTCCAGCAGCTCGGCGAGCAGGTGCACGAGGTCGTTGACGACGCGGCCGGCGACCTCGGTCGTCGGGACCGCGGCCAGCTCGATGCGCTCGTACTGCTCCACCTCGGACGCGGCGGCGCGGAGCACGTCGACCAGCGGGACCGGGCGGGTCCAGCGGCGGCCGGGCTCTTCACCCGCGAGGACGAGGAGGTTCTCACCGTTACGGCGCATACGCGTCGCGAGGTGGTCGAGCTTGAACAGGGAGGACAGCTGGTCCGGGTCGGCCTCGCGGGACTCCAGTTCGGAGATGAGCGACAGCTGGCGCTGGATCAGACCCTGGGAGCGGCGCGAGAGGTTGGTGAACATCGCGTTGACGTTGCCCCGGAGAAGGGCCTGCTCGGCGGCGAGGCGGACCGCCTCGCGGTGCACGTCGTCGAAGGCCGCGGCCACCTGGCCGATCTCGTCCCGGGAGTGCACACCGACCGACTCCACGGACGTGTCCACGTCCTGCGGGTCGGACTCCGACAGCTGCTTGACCAGCTCGGGCAGACGGTCCTGGGCGACCTTGGTCGCGGTCTCCTGCAGGCGGCGCAGCGAGCGGATCATGGACCGGGCCACGACGAAGGCGCCGACGAGCGAGATGCCGAGCACGAGCAGGATCAGCGCACCGGAGATGATCGCGTCGCGCTCGGAGGCGCTGCGCAGCTCGCGGGCCTTCTGCTCCATGTCCTCGAGCAGCGTGTGCTCGATCTTCTTCATCTGCTCGATCTTGGTCGAGCTGTCGTCCACCCAGTCCTTGTAGGAGCGGGCCGGAAGACCGTCGAGACCGTCACGGGACTCGAAGGTGCGCTTGGCGTACAGGTCCGCGGCCTGGATGGTCGGGTTGTTCTCCTCGATCGGCTTGAGGAGTTCGTCCGGGTTCTGGGCGCTGTAGATCTTCCGGAAGATCGAGATCTCGGAGCCTTCGCTCTCGTACGCCGACGCACCGTAGAGGCGGTCGTTCTCGGAGAGCTTGCCCTTGGAGGTGTTGCTGGAGGTCAGGGCCGCGGCGATGACGGCACGCTGCACGGAGGCGTACTCCTTGGCGGTCGAGAAGGCCGCCAGGGCGCGGGTGCGCGTGATCATCTCCGGGTTGCTGGACGCCTCGGCCATCGACTGGGAGAGGTCGATCAGCTGGGTGATCAGCCGGTGGTACGACTCGACCGTCTGCGTCGAGTTGTCCTTCGACTGATAGGCGGTCTTGCGGATCTTGGCCAGGTCGTCCAGCTGGTTGGCGAGGCTCACGAGGGTGTCGCGGACACCCTGGAGATTGCCGTCCTTGCTCGCCGAGTCGATCTGCTCGGAGGCGTCGAGGAAGTTCTCGCGGGCGCGGTCGGTCTTGTCCTGGTACGCCTTGACCTGGTAGTCGGTCGGCGCCAGGCCGTGGGCCAGCGGACCGGCGGACTGGTCGCGCTCGTCCTGGAGCGCCATGGCCAGCTCGGTGGCCTGCTTGGTCATGTCCGTCAGCAGCTTCATGTTGTCGAGCTGCTGGATGTCCGTGATGTTCTGGTCGATGCGCAACGCACCCAGCGAGGTCGCGGCGACCACGGGGAGTGCGAGCAGCGAGACCAGACGCGTGGAGATGCGCCAGTTGCGCAGGGCCACGCGCGAACCGGGGCCCGACGGGCCCTGGGGGGGCTTGACGGCCGGGGCGGGGGAGCCGTCGGCCATCGGGGTGTTGGTGGGGGAGGAGGCGCCGGGGCGCCCGCCGCCGTCTGCGGACGGGGCCGGGCCCTGACCCGGATTCTGGGCGTGCTGGGGCGAGGAACCGCGGTCGGTCCCGCCGTGCGGCTCCGGCTCCGCCGAAGCGCTGCCATCCCTCTTGAAACGTCCCTGCACTAGCGTCGCAACCTCTGGACCAGGCACCCCTCCGGTTGAACGGAGAGACACGGTGTCGGCGTACTGGAGAGCGTCCTGAATACGCCCTCCGGTGGTCTGGAGTGACCGGCGCAGGTTCCCCCCTATCCTGCGCAGACCGCCAACCCCCGGCGCACGATCCTGATGGACGCACCCGTCGCCGTGGCGGCCCTGGCCGGCGAGTAGCCGAGGGGCGCCGCGCCCGCACGGTGCGGTCACCGCGTTCGCCGAGCGCGGCCCGGAGATCTCGCATCCGCGAGGGCCCTCCGGGCCGCGCTCGGCTTTTTCATGCGATTCCCGAACGCCGAAACTCCGGAATTCAAAAAAACCGCTCCGGCGGTTTCCCGCTCCCGGAAATCACCGGCACGGCCGCTGCGCTGCCCGAACGCCGGGCGGCCCGACCGGTTAACCTGAGGCGTCAGTACGCCGGTTCTCAGTGAGGGGCGCAAGGATCCCGTGCGCATCGCCAGGTTCTCCATCGACGGGAACGTCGCCTTCGGCGCGGTCGAGGGCGACAAGCAGGACGAACTCGTCCTGGACATCATCAAGGGCATCCCGTTCGCGGACTTCGAGCTGTCCGGGACGAAGGTGCCGGTGAGCAAGGTCAGGCTGCTCCCACCGGTGCTCCCCAGCAAGGTCGTGGCGTTCGGCCGCAACTACGGCGAGCACGCCAAGGAGCTGGGCAACGAGGTGCCCGACGCCCCGTTCGCCTTCTTCAAGCCGTCCACCTCGGTGATCGGCCCCGGCGACGAGATCCAGTACCCGCCGTTCTCGCAGGAACTGCACCACGAGGCCGAGCTGGCCGTCGTCATCGGCCGGATGTGCCGCGAGGTCCCGCGCGAGCGCGTCAAGGACGTGATCTTCGGTTACACCTGCGCCAACGACGTCACCGCCCGCGATGTGCAGAAGCGCGAGAAGCAGTGGGCCCGGGCCAAGGGCTTCGACACCTCCTGCCCGCTGGGCCCCTGGGTCGAGACCGACCTCGACCTCGCCCGCGCCAACGACCTGACCGTCCAGCTCACCGTCAACGGCGACCAGCGTCAGCTGGGCCGCACGAGCGAGATGATCCACTCCATCGAGGACCTGGTCGTCAACATCTCCGAGGCCATGACCCTGCTCCCCGGCGACGTCATCCTCACCGGCACCCCCGCAGGGGTCGGCCCCCTGAACGTCGGCGACGAGGTCGCCGTCACCATCGAAGGCATCGGCACTCTCACCAACAAGGTTGTCAAGCGTGGCTAGCGCATCCGGTTCCCCCGTACGCGTCCGTTTCTGCCCCTCGCCCACCGGTAACCCCCACGTGGGCCTGGTCCGCACCGCCCTGTTCAACTGGGCGTTCGCGCGGCACCACCAGGGCACCCTGGTCTTCCGCATCGAGGACACCGACGCGGCCCGTGACTCGGAGGAGTCGTACGACCAGCTGCTCGACGCGATGCGCTGGCTGGGCTTCGACTGGGACGAGGGCCCCGAGGTCGGCGGCCCGCACGCGCCGTACCGCCAGTCGCAGCGCATGGACCTCTACAAGGACGTCGCCCAGAAGCTGCTCGACGCCGGCCACGCCTACCACTGCTACTGCTCCCAGGAGGAGCTGGACACCCGCCGCGAGGCCGCCCGCGCCGCCGGCAAGCCCTCCGGCTACGACGGCCACTGCCGCGACCTCACCGCCGGGCAGGTCGAGGAGTACAAGGCCCAGGGCCGCACCCCGATCGTCCGCTTCCGGATGCCCGACGAGACGATCACCTTCACGGACCTGGTCCGCGGCGAGCTGACCTTCACCCCGGAGAACGTCCCGGACTACGGCATCGTCCGTGCCAACGGCGCCCCGCTGTACACGCTCGTCAACCCGGTCGACGACGCCCTGATGGAGATCACCCACGTCCTGCGCGGCGAGGACCTGCTCTCCTCCACCCCGCGGCAGATCGCCCTGTACAAGGCGCTGATCGAGCTGGGCATCGCCAAGCAGACCCCGGCCTTCGGCCACCTGCCGTACGTCATGGGCGAGGGCAACAAGAAGCTCTCCAAGCGCGACCCGCAGGCGTCCCTCAACCTCTACCGCGAGCAGGGCTTCCTGCCCGAGGGCCTGCTCAACTACCTCTCGCTGCTCGGCTGGTCGCTCTCGGCCGACAAGGATATCTTCGCCATCGACGAGATGGTCGCGGCCTTCGACATCGCCGACGTGAACCCCAACCCGGCGCGCTTCGACCTGAAGAAGTGCGAGGCGATCAACGCCGACCACATCCGCATGCTCGACGCGAAGGAGTTCACCGAGCGCTGCCGCGCGTGGCTGAAGGCCCCGTTCGCCCCCTGGGCGCCGGAGGACTTCGACGAGGCCAAGTGGCAGGCGATCGCCCCGCACGCGCAGACCCGCCTGAAGGTCCTGTCGGAGATCACCGACAACGTGGACTTCCTCTTCCTCGCCGAGCCGGCCTTCGACGAGGCGAGCTGGACGAAGGCGATGAAGGAGGGCTCGGACTCCCTGCTCCGCACGGCCCGCGAGAAGCTGGACACGGCCGACTGGACCTCGGCCGAGTCCCTCAAGGAGGCCGTCCTGGCCGCCGGCGAGGCCCACGGCCTCAAGCTCGGCAAGGCGCAGGCGCCGGTCCGCGTGGCCGTCACCGGCCGCACGGTCGGCCTGCCCCTGTTCGAGTCCCTGGAGGTCCTCGGCAAGGAGAAGGCCCTGGCCCGCATCGACGCGGCCCTGGCCAGGCTCGCGGCGTAAGCGACGTCACACCCGCGAAGGGGCGGCACCCGGGACACCGGCGTGCCGCCCCTTCGGCGTACCCGGGACGTCGACACCGTCTCGACGCTGCGTCCTTCGGGGGACGTCCCCGGAGCGGGGGATGTCGCCGGAGCCCGTCAGCCGTCCGGCGGTACCGTCGGTGTCATGACGATCAGAGCCGTGGTCTGGGACGTGGACGACACCCTTTTCGACTACACGACCGCGGACCGCGAGGGCATACGTGCCCATCTCGCCGCGGAGGGGCTGCTCGGCGGGTACGACAGCCCGCAGCAGGCCCTCGGGCGGTGGCGCGAGATCACCGACCGGCACTGGGCACGTTTCTCGGCCGGGGAGACCTCCTTCGAGGGGCAGCGGCGCGACCGCGTACGCGTCTTCCTCGACCAGGAGCTGACCGACGCCGAGGCGGATGCCTGGTTCCGGCGTTACATCGCTCACTACGAGGCGGCCTGGAGCCTGTTCCCGGACGTGCTGCCCGCCCTGGACGCCCTCGCGGCCAGCCACCGGCACGCGGTGCTGTCCAACTCCAGCGTCACGGTCCAGGAACACAAGCTGCGCACCCTCGGCCTGCGCGACCGGTTCGAGAGCGTGCTGTGCGCCGCCGAGCTGGGCGTCTCCAAGCCGCAGGCCGGAGCCTTCCTGGCGGCCTGCGAGGCGTTGGGGCTGCCCCCGCACCAGGTGGCGTACGTCGGTGATCACCCGGAGATCGACGGGCGGGGCGCGGCCGAGGCGGGTCTGCTGTCGGTGTGGATCGACCGCGGCGGGCCGTACGCGCAGGACCCCGACACCGTGGCCGCGCACCGGATCTCGACCCTCGCCGAACTCCCCGCGATCGTCCGTCCGGATACCCGTTTTGGAGCCCCGTCCACCTTCGGGTAATGTTCTTCCTGCGCCGCCGGGGAGCGGGCCGAAAGGCCAGGAACCGGAGGAGCGAACTAGAACGAGAACCCCGCAGGGGCTTGAGTTCCAGTGGCCTATGGTGTAATTGGCAGCACGACTGATTCTGGTTCAGTTAGTCTTGGTTCGAGTCCAGGTAGGCCAGCTCGCAGAGCTTATCTGCAAAGCCCCCGTTGTGTAGCGGCCTAGCACGCTGCCCTCTCAAGGCAGTAGCGCCGGTTCGAATCCGGTCGGGGGTACTGATCCTGATCTTGTCGGGATCGCTAGGGCCCCCGTTGTGTAGCGGCCTAGCACGCCGCCCTCTCAAGGCGGTAGCGCCGGTTCGAATCCGGTCGGGGGTACTGACTGGTCTAAACCATCATTGGTCTATGGTGTAATTGGCAGCACGACTGATTCTGGTTCAGTTAGTCTTGGTTCGAGTCCAGGTAGACCAGCTCGGGCCTGCGGAAACGCAGTGTCCAGGCCCCCGTTGTGTAGCGGCCTAGCACGCCGCCCTCTCAAGGCGGTAGCGCCGGTTCGAATCCGGTCGGGGGTACACCGTTCGAAGGCCCTCCACCTCGGTGGAGGGCCTTCGGCGTTCCCGGCCCTACTCGATGGGGTGCCGCCGGCCCATCTCCTCCTCCTGGGCCAGCCGGCGCAGCGCCTGCAGCATCGGCTCGGTCAGTACGGTGCCGAGCACCGCCGTCTCCACCTGCTCCGCCGCCGACGGCTGGGCCTCCACGAAGTCCACGTCGAGTTTCGCGACCTCGTGCATCAACTTCCCGTGCTCCACCAGCAGTTCGGCGTCCCAGTCGTAGCCGAGCCGGCGCAACGCGGCCACCGCCACCACCAGGGAGCGGTACGCGGGCGAGAGGGTCGTGAGCATCTGGGCGTTCGTCCAGCCCAGGGTCTCCAGCAGGGCGTCGGCCTCCCGGTGTGCGGCCCGGACGTACTCGTCCTCCTCGTCCGGCTCCGGCACCTGCGGCAGGGCCCACAGCGCCGCGCCCAGCCGGACCGGGCGGCCCAGCGCGTAGTCGTCGATGTGCCGGAGCACCTCGCGGACCGTGGCCACGGGCACCTTGCCTACCTGGATCATCGCGCGCACCAGCCGCAGCCGGCGCAGATGCTCCTCGTCGTACTCCGCAGTCGTCGTGTTGATCTCGCGCCCCGGAGGCAACAGCCCTTCGCGCAGGTAGTACTTGATCGTTGCGGTGGACACACCGCTGCGTCTGCTCAGCTCGGCAAGCCGCATCCCTTGCGCTCCTTCTTGGATAACGGCACTATCTAAACATCGCGGATTGGATAGTGGCGCTCACCGATGGGGGAAGCATGCTTCGCAGCCGGATCGCCCGGAGTCGTACCACCGCCGATGCCACGGGTGACGTCGTGGTCCTGCTGATCGGCATGCGGATCAACCGCTTCTGGGCGGTGCACCAGTGGCTGCCGGTGATGCTGGCGATGCTCCGCATGCTGCGGGAGCTGAAACGGGACCCCGGGCGCGGGCTGCGCAGCCACGTCCTGCTGACGGCGTCGCCGCGCACGTACTACGTCGTGCAGTACTGGGAGTCCAAGGAGAAGCTCTACGCCTACACGACCGCGCCCGACGCCTTGCACCACAAGGCCTGGGCGATCCTGAACCGCAAGGAGCGGGCCGGGAAGACGGTCGGACGCGTGGGCCTCTGGCACGAGGCGTACATCGTGCCCGAGGGGTCGTACGAGGCGATCTACGCGGACATGCCGGCGTTCGGCCTCGCGGCCGCGCATGGGCAGGTGCCGCTGGAGGAGCGCGGCCGGTACGCCAAGGACCGGTTCGCCCACCGGTCGCAGAAGGCGCCGGTGGCCTCGGAGAAGGAGCCCGTGGCGGAGCAGGCCGGCTGACGGAAAAGACCTGCTGACCGGGGGTACGGGGGACGAGGAGGGCCTGCCGCGGCGTTGAGGCGGCCCTCCTCGGCGTGCGTCCGGTGTTCCGGGGGCAGGGCTCAGCCCGAGCGGCGCAGAGCCTCCGACAGGCGGCCGGCCGCGTCGATGACGGCCTGGGCGTGCATGCGGCCCGGGTGGCGGGTCAGGCGCTCGATGGGGCCGGAGACGGACACGGCGGCCACCACGCGGTTGGACGGGCCGCGCACGGGCGCGGAGACGGACGCCACGCCCGGCTCGCGCTCGCCGATCGACTGGGCCCAGCCGCGCCGCCGTACGCCCGACAGGGCCGTCGCCGTGAAGCGGGCGCCCTGCAGACCGCGGTGCAGGCGCTCCGGCTCCTCCCAGGCCATCAGGATCTGTGCCGAGGAGCCCGCCTTCATGGTCAGCGTGGAACCGACCGGGACGGTGTCCCGAAGGCCGGACAGGCGTTCCGCCGCGGCCACGCAGATCCGCATGTCGCCCTGGCGTCGGTAGAGCTGCGCGCTCTCGCCGGTGACATCGCGCAGGTGGGTGAGCACGGGGCCCGCCGTGGCGAGGAGGCGGTCCTCGCCGGCGGCCGCCGCGAGTTCCGCAAGGCGCGGGCCGAGGATGAACCGGCCCTGCATGTCGCGTGCCACCATGCGGTGGTGTTCCAGGGCCACGGCCAGGCGGTGGGCCGTGGGTCGTGCCAGTCCGGTGGCTCCGACCAGACCCGCGAGGGTGGCCGGACCGGACTCCAGAGCGCTCAGGACGAGGGCCGCCTTGTCCAGAACGCCGACGCCGCTACTGTTGTCCATGCAACGATACTCACGTCTCACTCTGTGAAACGCAAGTTCAATTTTCCGTAGAACGCGCCACTCTGGAATCACACAGCGGCCCGCAGACCAACGGGCCTGGCGGTGGACGCCCAGAATCACGACATCAGGGGCGCGGGCGCCGCTTCCTCAAGATCTCTAGTTGAGCCGGTGGACCTTTGCCGGCCGGAGGGAAAGCGATGGGTAGGACACTCGCGGAGAAGGTCTGGGACGACCACGTCGTCCGGCGCGCCGAGGGCGAGCCCGACCTCCTCTACATCGATCTGCACCTGCTGCACGAGGTGACCAGCCCGCAGGCCTTCGACGGTCTGCGCAAGAACGGCAGGCAGGTGCGTCGGCTCGACCTCACCATCGCGACCGAGGACCACAACACCCCGACCCTCGACATCGACAAGCCCATCGCCGACCCCGTCTCCCGCGTCCAGCTGGAGACCCTGCGCAAGAACTGCGCCGAGTTCGGTGTGCGCCTGCACCCGCTGGGCGACGTCGAGCAGGGCGTCGTACACGTCGTCGGCCCGCAGCTCGGCCTGACGCAGCCCGGTACGACCGTCGTCTGCGGTGACTCCCACACCTCCACGCACGGTGCCTTCGGCGCGCTGGCGTTCGGTATCGGCACCTCCCAGGTGGAGCATGTGCTGGCCACCCAGACGCTGCCGCTGGCCCGCCCGAAGACCATGGCGATCACCGTCGACGGCAAGCTGCCCGACGGTGTCACCGCCAAGGACCTGATCCTGGCGATCATCGCCAAGATCGGCACCGGCGGCGGCCAGGGCTACATCCTGGAGTACCGCGGCTCCGCCATCGAGAAGCTCTCGATGGAGGCCCGCATGACCATCTGCAACATGTCGATCGAGGCCGGCGCCCGCGCGGGCATGATCGCCCCCGACGAGACCACGTTCGCGTACCTCAAGGGCCGCGCCCACGCTCCCGAGGGCGAGGACTGGGACGCCGCCGTCGCGTACTGGAAGACCCTGAGGACGGACGAGGACGCGGTCTTCGACGCCGAGGTCCACATCGACGCCGCGTTGCTGTCGCCGTTCGTCACCTGGGGCACCAACCCCGGCCAGGGTGCGCCGCTTTCGGCGTCCGTCCCCGATCCGGCTTCGTACGAAGACGCTTCGGAGCGCCTCGCCGCCGAAAAGGCCCTGGAGTACATGGGGTTGGAGGCCGGGCAGAGCCTGCGTTCCATCAAGGTGGACACCGTCTTCGTAGGTTCCTGCACGAACGGCCGCATCGAGGACCTGCGCGCCGCCGCCGAGATCCTCCAGAGCCGCAAAGTCGCCGACGGCGTACGGATGCTGGTCGTCCCCGGCTCCGCGCGGGTGGGTCTGCAGGCCGTCTCCGAGGGCCTGGACGTGGTCTTCAAGGAGGCCGGCGCCGAATGGCGGCACGCGGGCTGCTCGATGTGCCTGGGCATGAACCCCGACCAGCTGGCCCCCGGCGAGCGCTCCGCCTCCACCTCCAACCGCAACTTCGAGGGCCGGCAGGGCAAGGGCGGCCGCACCCACCTGGTGTCGCCGCAGGTCGCGGCCGCTACCGCGGTCCTGGGCCACCTCGCGTCCCCCGCAGACCTGTCCGACGCCGACACCCGTACGCCCGCTGGAGTCTGAGAATCATGGAAGCCTTCACCACTCACACCGGCCGGGCCGTCCCGCTGCGCCGCAGCAACGTCGACACCGACCAGATCATCCCTGCTCACTGGCTCAAGAAGGTGACCCGGGACGGGTTCGAGGACGGGTTGTTCGAGGCCTGGCGCAAGGACGAGTCCTTCGTCCTCAACCGGCCCGAGCGCCAGGGCGCCACCGTCCTGGTCGCCGGCCCCGACTTCGGCACCGGCTCCTCCCGCGAGCACGCCGTCTGGGCGCTGCAGAACTACGGCTTCCAGGCCGTGATCTCCTCCCGCTTCGCGGACATCTTCCGGGGCAACTCGCTGAAGAACGGCCTGCTCACGGTCGTGCTCGACCAGAAGGTCGTGGACGCGCTGTGGGAGCTGACCGAGCAGGACCCGACGGCCGAGGTCACGGTGGACCTCGAGGCCCGTGAGGTGCGCGCCGAGGGCATCACCGCCTCCTTCGAGCTGGACGAGAACTCCCGCTGGCGGCTGCTGAACGGGCTGGACGACATCTCCATCACCCTCCAGAACGAGGCGGACATCGCCGCCTACGAGGGCAAGCGGCCCGCCTACAAGCCGAGCACGCTCCAGAGCTGATCCCGGGCGGCCGAACACGTCAGGATTCGGCCACCGCAACGCCCCCTCCGTACCCCCGATCGCGCCCGATCGGGGGTACGGCCATGTCTGCCCCCGAACGAGCGCGGGCGTTCTTGCAGGTCGCCTCAACTCCCCACGTTACGAAGGCTGTTGCCGGGGTACGCGAGTGCCGTGAACGCGACTTCCGCAAGTGCCCGGAAGGCCGTTTGGGGCGGCAGTTACACCCTGCGCAGGCGACAACTCGCCCCAGATGGCACAATCTGTGCATGGAACACGACGGCCAACTCGAGCTCTATGCGGCGGTCGCGGACCAACTGAAGGAAGCGCACACAAGAGTGCGCGCACTGCAAGTCCCGGAGGGCGTACGGATGGCGCTGACCCGGAAGCTGCTGGTCATTACGGCCGCGGCCAAGCACGATCTCGCCGACGCGGCAAGGCGGCTCGACCGGTTCATGACGGACCTCGACGAGGGTCGGATCCCCGAAGAGGACCGCTGAACAGTCCGAGACGGCCGAGTCCGTTGCGGCACAAGGGTGATAAGCCCGTTTCGTGTTTGATTTGCGGTATATATCTGCCTAACGTGCGAAAAAGCTTGAACACTTTCGTTCTGGCGATGTCTCCGAAGGGGAAGACGTGAACAAGGCGCAGCTCGTAGAAGCGATTGCCGACAAGGTGGGTGGCCGCCAGCAGGCCGCCGAAGCTGTCGATCATGTCCTGGACGCCATCGTCCGCGCGGTCGTCGCGGGCGAGCGGGTCTCGGTCACCGGCTTCGGGTCCTTCGAGAAGGTGGACCGCCCCGCTCGTTACGCCCGTAACCCCCAGACCGGCGAGCGGGTTCGGGTCAAGAAGACCTCGGTGCCGCGCTTCCGCGCCGGTCAGGGCTTCAAGGACCTGGTGAGCGGCTCGAAGAAGCTCCCGCGCGGCGGTGAGGTCTCGGTCAAGAAGGCGCCCAAGGGCAGCCTGACCGGCGGTGCCGCCGCAACGGTCAAGAAGGCCGCTGCGAAGAAGGTCACCAAGGCCGCGGCGAAGAAGACGACGGCCAAGAAGACCACGGCCGCCGCCAAGAAGGTCACCGCGACGAAGGCCGCCGCGAAGAAGGTCACCGCGAAGAAGACGACGGCCAAGAAGACCACGGCCGCCGCCAAGAAGGTCACCGCGACGAAGGCCGCCGCCAAGAAGACCACGGCGAAGAAGGCCCCGGCGAAGAAGGCCACCGCCAAGAAGGCCCCGGCCAAGAAGTCGACGGCGCGCAAGACCACCGCCAAGAAGACCACCGCCCGCAAGGCGTCGTAGGTCACCAGGGCACTCATGCCGGGCCGGACTCCCCTCGGGAGCCCGGCCCGCGGCGGGT
>NZ_JBFAET010000152.1:0-22036 GCF_040642095.1 Streptomyces sp. NPDC020362 | reverse complement strand
GGCACACCTCCCCCCACCGCCTTACACCCCGGTGTGGTCTCCGCCCATCACCAAAAACCGGGCCGCCGACGGGCAGCCCGGGGGCAGGTCCGCATCATGACCACCATCCTCGACCGGACCGCGCCACGCGACCTCGCCGCAGAGTTCCCGGCACGCTTGTCTCTCACCCCGAAGACCACCCTCGCTGGCCAGCTTGACGGGGCCTGGTGGCCCTATTCACGCAATCTCGAGGCGGAGCTTCCGCCGCTCGCGGCCGCACTCGACAAAGTCTGGGGACGCATCACTCGCGTCACCGTGAACCCCACCCGCTGGCCCGTCATCCCGCGCAAGGTGCCTGTGGCCGGGCATACCGTGCATGTGGGCTGGTTCACCGAACAGCACCCCGACAAGCTGATTTTGCTCTCCTACACTGTCGGCCGCTGGGACCTGCTGGTGATCCCGCCCGAGACAGAGCCCGCCGCCGCGGCCCGCCTGATGGCCGCCGCAGCGATCCCCGGGAGCGTCCTTACCGCCGGCGTCCTGATGGCCGACGAAGTCGTCATCGGGCGCGGCATTCGCGACGCCCTGCGCCGGGAGGACAGCTGGCAAAGCGAGGGCGGGGCCTGCATGTCCCCCTTCGGGGGCCCGATGGACAGGCGCGCCGTCCCGCTGCCCGGCAACACCTGGAGGTGAGCCCCATGGAGACCCTCGTCCTCATCGCGGCGATCATCCTCGCGACCGGCATCGGGATACTCCTGATCCGCCTGTTCAACGCACAGCACGACGCCGGGATCGCGGCCCACCACTACAGCGACCCCCTGCCGAGACCTCCCCGTCAGCCGGACGACACCAGTCGTCGAGTCCACCCTACGCATGCCAGCCGGTGAAGAGGCACTTCCGGCCGGGGGCAGCGAGTGCGGCGCACAGCGCCTCACGAGCGCGGCCTCGGGGCCAGTGCCGCGCGCAGCGCCGGGGTGAGGCTGTGACGGATCTCGGACGGGGTGAGGGCGGCGGGGGTGGGGATGGGGTTGAGGTAGCGGGTGTAGCCAAGGTGGACCGGGCCTTCCCGTCCTCTCAGGTCTGCTCGGCCTGCCAATTCCGCGACGCCTCCAAGCCCCTGCACGTCCGGGAGTGGACATGCAGCCAGTGCGCCACCGTGCACGACCGCGACCACAACGCAGCACGCAACGTCCTCGTCGAAGGACGCCGAATCGTCGCCACCGGACGGGTGGAGACACCAAACGCCCGTGGAGCGCCGGTAAGACGGGCACACGTGCCCGCACAGCGCGTTGAAGCAGGAAGCCCCCGGAAGGGTCAGACGACCCAGGCCGCAATCCCTGGGCCTTGGGCCAGGGAGCACGTCAAGGGTCAGGATGCAGCTGGCGGTGGGGGTGCGGTGATCGCCGGCGTGGGATCGGTGGCCGAGGGTCTCGCGCGGACGACGGCTTGGTCGCCTCGTGGTCCGAACAGATGCAGGATTTCCACGGCGCTCGTGTTCGCCGGACCGAACCAGTGCGGTTGTCGGGTGTCGAACTCGGCCACTTCGCCGGGGCGCAGCGTGCATGCGTGCTCTCCGAGGATGAGCTGCAGTTCGCCGGCCAGGACGTAGAGCCATTCATAGCCGTCATGGGTGACCAGCTTCGGCTCGCGGGGAGCCAGTACGTGCTTGAACACCTGCACCCGGCCCGGGTACTGGGTCAGGGGGACGAGGACGCTGCCGTCACCTTTGCGCAAGGGCCTCAGGTGGACCCGGGGGTCGCCGGTGGCCGGTGCGGCCACCAGGTCGTCGAGCGCGATGCGGTGAGCCCGCGCGAGCGGGATGAGCAGGTCCAGGGTTGGGCGCCGGCTGCCCGACTCAAGACGGGAGAGTGTGCTCACTGAGATCCCGGTCGTGGTCGCCAGCGCCTCCAGCGTGAGTTTCCGGTCCCGGCGCAACGCGCGCAGCCGTGGCCCGATGCTGTCGAGGAGCTGCTCCAGTTCTGTGTCCATGTGGCTCAGTGTGCGTTCTTTGCGGTCCTCGCAAAAATGATGGTCGGTGCTTGCGGGCCTGACTGAGCCTTGCCGGGCAGGTACTCCCGGATGTGAGAGGCAACCCGTGACCGTGACGACGACTCACCCTGTTCCGCCGGCTCTGAGCGCGCGAAGGCGCTGGACGGTGCTGGCCGTATGCTGCCTGAGCATGTTCCTGGTGGGCCTGGACACCACCATCGTCAACGTGGGCCTGCCCGCCATCGGGCGTGGCCTGGGCGTCGGGACGCGCAGTCTTGAGTGGACCGTGGACGCGTACACCATCGCCCTGGCCGGTCTGCTGATCTCCTCCGGGGCGCTGGCGGACCGGTTCGGACGCCGACGGATGTTCCAGTCTGGGTTGGTCGTGTTCGGGGTGGCCTCGCTGCTCTGCGCGATCGCACCTTCGGTTGGCACGCTCGTGGCAGCCCGTGCCGTTCAGGGCATCGGCGCCTCGATGCTCAGTCCAGTCGCTCTCGCGATCGTGGTGAACGCGATGCCCGACCCGAAGGAGCGAGCACAGGCGATCGGTATCTGGGCGTCCGTTTTCGGGCTCAGCATGGCCGTCGGACCGGTCATCGGCGGCGCACTCCTCACGGGGCTCGGCTGGCGGGTGCTGTTCTGGATCAACGCCCCGGTCGTCGTGACCGCCCTGGTGCTCAGCGCCGTGTTCGTACCCGAATCCCGCGGGCCGCGGGCACGACGCCTCGACGTTCCGGGGCAGGCCCTGCTGACGGTGGTCATCGGGGTCTGGGTCGGCGTCCTCATCGAAGGGCCGCACATCGGCTGGACGTCGCCCGCAGCGCTGGCCGCCTACGGGTTGGCCGCCGTAGCGACGGTCGCATTCGTATGGGTCGAGGCGCGCCGACACCAACCGCTGGTAGATCCGCGGCTCTTTCGCAGCCCCGCGTTCAGCACTGCGGTCCTGGGCGCCGTGGCAGTCTTCGTCGCCCTGAATGTGACGCTACTGCTCAACACCCTCTACCTGCAGCACACCCGGGGATTCACGCCACTGGCCGCCGGAGTGGCGACCCTGCCCATGGCCGTCGGCGCAACCGTCTGCGCCCCCTGGTCCGGCCGTCTCGTCGCTCGCATGGGACCCCGGCTTCCCCTGATCCTGGCCGGCGGCTTCACCATGGCAGGCGGACTCTGCCTGGTCGGACTCGACAATCGCACGAGCACGTCCCTGCTCCTGCTCGCCTACCTGCTCGCAGGCATCGGGTTCGGCTTCGCCAACGCACCGATCACCAACACCGCGGTCAGCAGGCTGCCCCCAGCTCGGGCTGGCGTGGCCGGAGCGATCACGTCCACCGCACGACAGGTCGGCTCGGCGCTCGGCATCGCCCTCGCCGGCGGCCTGGCAGCGAACGCCACTCCGGCTGAGCTCGCACGCGCATCCCGTCCGGGCTGGATCCTGGTTGTCATCTGCGGACTGCTCCTGGTCTTCATTGCCCACGCATCAAGGTCGAAGAAGCGATGAAGTGCTGTCGGAACTCATGAGCTGTTCGACGTGAACCGGCGATCACCTGCGGTCCGTTCTGGTGAACGGAGCCACGCGGCCGCGTCCGGGTAAGGCTTCCAGGTATGCGACCACGATGGTGGTCCGCAATGCGCTGACGTAGTAGATGATGCGGACGTCATCAACGTCGTCCGCGTACTTGCGCAGCTCGGGACGGGAGCCCGGGATCGGGATCCCGAGGTCCGGGGCGACGGACAACGCAGTCAGGGCGCGGTCAAGAGCAAGGATCTCCGCTTCGTCGGTGATGGCTTCGATCTGCTTGGCAGCGGAGTCTGACCTCCTTGATCTGCATGCCGTCGACGCCGTGGAGGCCGTCGTTGGTGCAACGGAACTGGGAGTTGACGCCCGGGGGTGGCTGATCGCCCAGCTGGGTGAGGCAGCCGCCCAGCGCGCGCTGGCCGAAGGCGTTCGGATGGATCGACTCCTGCTGGTCCCCTTGGGAGGACCAGAAGGCGTTGGGGAAGTAGAGATAGGAGATCCACCGCACCCATTCGGCCGACTGTGAATCCAGAGGGTCTGCGGCGGTGTTGAAGCTCGAGGCGTGCAGGGTGTCCTCGTGGCACAGCTCGTGGCGGGCGAGGGCGCCGCGCACGTCCAGGAATGCGGCGCCGACTGTTTTGGCGGCTTGGCTGAGTTCCCGGCTCATGCCGGTCACGAGGGTGTCGCGGGCCCAGTCCGTGTCCGTGTCGTAGAAGGGACAGCCGCCCTGGGAGTAGCGCTCGTACGTCTCCGGGTAGCGGTAGGCGTCGCCGGGCGGGAGCGGCTGCGGGTAGTTCTGGACGACGAGTCGGTAGTCTCCGGGGTCGTAGCCCGCTTGGTGCATCGTGTTCTGGATGTCCTTCAGGGACTGCGTCACCTTGCTTCCGACGGTGTCGAGTTCCGCACTCATGTCCCCCCAGGCGTTCTTGCAGTAGGACACGGGAATCCAGTCGGGCAGGAGGAAGCGTCTGGCGCAGGAACGGACGATGTCCTCGAAGCCGAGGTCGTTGCCGCCGATCGAGACGACGATCTCCTTGACCCGGTAGGCCGATGCCACGGCTTTGAGTTGTTCGGTCTGGGCGGGCTCGTCCTTCTCGGTGAAGGGCTGGCTGATCTCGTTGGTGGTGGCCCCGGAGCAGGCCAGGTTGAAGTGCCGCCATGAGGCGACCTTTGGATAGGAGGCGGTGAGGATCGGCGCGGTGTCGGAGCGGTCGCAGCGGTTGCCGCCCTCGGCGTATGAGGTGAGGCCGTAGACCCGGTTGAGGTCGTGTTCGCAGCTCGACTCGCTCACGCAGTCGGTCGCGGCACGGTCCGTGCCGAAGACCGTTCCCGCCCGGCTTGTGTTGGCATTGCCCGCCCAGCGGCCGGCCTCGCCGGAGATGTAGCTGTCGCCCATCGCCACGGTCGCCGCCTGACGGGCGCACTCGTCCTGCCGCGCCCTCAGTTGCCCGTCGCCCGGGTCGCAGCGGTACTCGTTGCCGCTGGGAAGCAGGCTGTACCAGAAGCCGACCGGGTAGTGGTCGGAGCCGTCCACATAGGTCAGGCGGTAGGCAGTGAGCCGCCATGGCCGGGACAGGCCCTTGACGATCATGTAGTCGAGTTCGTCCGTGGGCGCCCCCACCGGATAGGTGGCAAGGCCCGACCGGACGAACGACTGGCCCTGGGGCAGCGCCGGCCACGAGTCCGGGGTGCGATTGAAGTCGCCCAAGGCCGCCCAGTGATCCCCCGCCACCCGCGCGATCGCCCTCACCAGATCAGGGGCGTCGTTGGCCTGGTGAACGCGGTTCGCCCTGTTCCGCGCGTGCACGGAGTAGAACCAGGTCCCGTCCGACAGTTCGACTCCGAGCGCGGGTTTGGCATCGGCCTGCGGAGCCTGGGGTGCGATGACGTTGACGGCAACGACGTCGTCGCCCGGCTGGTTGACCACCACGGCGATCGAGCGGTTACGACGCGGCGTCTTCAAGCGGTAGATGATGCAGGGGCTCTGCGGGTCGGGCGGACGGCAGTTCACCCACCGATATCGCTCCACGGTATAGCCGCCTGGCATGGTCGTCTGCGCGCCCACGAGCCTCCCGGCCGCCAGCTGCGCGTCCGGAGGGTCACCGTCGGGGACCTCCTGCAGAGTCAGGATCTCCGCCTGGACGGTCAGCGGAAAGACACCGTGCTGCCAGCGCTCCGCCCGGTAGCGCATGTTGTACGTGACGGAACGGTGCTCCTCCACCTGCCGTGGGAGGGCACCGGCAGGCCTCGGCCCCACCCCGACGGAACCGACCGCCGGCACCGCGGTCAGCAGCACGAGCGACGACGCGATGAACGCAACGACAAGACGCCAGACCGTAGCCGCGCCCGCCCACCGGTGACCCTCCGTCAGCTTCACAAGATCCAAAATATGAGCCCCGGCGCCTCACCAGCATCACAAACAGCGCCAAAGCGGAGTCACCAAATCCGATCAGCCGAAGCCCCCCTCGCATCCCGGCAGCCACTCTCCGCTGCTTCTCACTTCACGACAGCTTCGCGAGCTGAGAGCCGCGCACAAGGCCGCCCAGCCACTTCGTGCCGGAATCCGCGAGTCGACCGCCGACGGACGATCTGCTCCGCAGACTGCCGCCCACGACCAGCGTGAGCACCCCCGAAGACCGTCACGCCAGCCCTTTGACTTGCAGCTTCAAGTTGGCGGAGGCTCAGTGCACGGCATCGTCGGTGCGCATCGCGCTGCAGTGGGCCAGCCATCACGAGCGCGCTCCCGGTGCGGGCCCGGTGCCGGGCCACTGATGCTGCTCGTGCTCCTGGCGGTGCGAGTCGGCCGGTTCAGCGGCCGGAACCTGGAGCTGCCGGTCCTCGATGGCGCGGCGGCCCGGCCGACGCGCAGCCCGCACCACAACCCGCCCCGATCCCCGAAGCCGCTACCCACCCACGCCCACCCGCCCCCATTCCTCACTCTCCTTCAACCGGCGCGGGAAAGTGGCAGCAGAGGGGATGTCAGACCCCTCACCCTGCGCGGACCCCTCGGTTGACCTGCGGATACGTCACCCCAGCCTGAGAGGCTCACGCAAGAGAAGGCGCAGGAGTAGCCGCAAGAGATGTTGCAGGTTTCGGCGTTTCGGGTGCCCGGACAGTCACGAGAGTCAGCTGTGAAGAAACCCCTTGATCGCGCTGGGCCTTCCGAAGGCGAGTACTCCGAATTCTGCGTGGGGTGTCGGGGTGCAAAGGGGGTCAACTGGGTGGCCTGGCAGGCACGTCGCACCCGGCTGTACTGCCAAACGGAGGGCTGCTCCGAGCGGAGCTGGCCATGATGTTCCTTTTGTGAGACGCAGAGGGCGCAACGGGCCCACCAAGCATGAGTCCCACAGGCCCGGGACGGCCGAAGGCAAGCTGAAAAGGCAAGGTCGGGTTCCGCGTCGCGATAGAGGCCGCAGCACCGATCGGCATCGTCCCGACCGTCCAGGGCCGGCGCCCGGCCGACTACGAAGTCTGCCTGGGGGCGGATGGGGCCCGGCCCGGGACCGCCGTTCCGGCGCGGCCGACGGGCCGGGACGTTGCCCGTGTACGCGTCAGAGAATGCGCCAGGCGACGGCGTAAGGCTGGGCGAACCGGGTGATCCGGTGGGCGCGGACGACGACCTCGGCGTCCCCGGCGGGGATGTCCTGCCACTGGACCTGCTCGACGTTGTTGAGACGGTCGAAACCGGGATCCGTGCCCATGTTGCCGTGGCGTTCCTGACCGCCTGCGCGGACGATCAGGTCGAGGTCGTTCTGCAGGGCCGGGCCAGGGGGGTCCGTCCACACTAGGGTGATCTTCAGGGTATGGCCCGCGCCCTCCGGAACCGGGATGCGGAACGCGCGTTCCTCTCCCTGGTCCAGCTCTGCGGCGTCGGTGAAGCCCGCCCGGTCGCCATCGGTCGGGAGGACGACGGCGCGCTGGAGGTTGACGATGCCGAAGCCGGAGTTGTTGTTCGGGGAAGGGCCCGCCTCGGTGGGGATGTACTGGCCCTGGAGCTCATCGGCACCGTTGATCAGCATGGCCTTGATGAGGGCGGCGCTCGGCTTCAGGGTGCCGTTCTTCACCAGCGTCTCGCGCAGTACCGCCACGCAGCCGGCGACCAGCGGGGTGGCCATGCTGGTGCCGCTGTCGAACATGAACGCGGGGTCTGTGGAGACACCGAAGCTCCCGTGGTCGGGTGCCACCCGCGAGCGCGTCGACAGGATCGACGTTCCGGGGGCGACGACATCGGGCGCGAACCGGTCCTCCGCGGTCGGACCGCGGCTGCTGAAGGCCGCCATCCCGGCGGGGTTGTCCGCCATCTTGTTGCCGTGGATCGGCGGGGCAGGGAACTTGGTCGGTCCGTTGAGCAGCCTGCCGTCGTAGGTGAAGGGGATCTCTGGGCGGTTGCTCTCGCTGGCGCCGACGGTGATGACGTTCTTGGCCCCCGTCTCGTCGCTGACGGACCTCAGGTTGATACGGCCGTCCCCGTCCCGGTCCGTGCCGTCGTTGCCGGCGGCGAAGCAGATGACGAAGTCCTTGTGGTCCCAGACCATCTGATCGGCCTCGCCTGCGGCCGGTCCGTACGGAAGCCCTGGGGTCACCGGACCCCACGAGTTGGTGTGGATCCGTACCCCGTCCTCCAGGAAGGGCGGCTCGAACAGGTCGAGCAGGTTGTCCGGGATGCCGGCGAGAGATCCGTTCTCGGCCATCACGGACTGGAGGACCAGTCGCGCCTCGGGAGCCGTGCCGGTGATGGTGCCGCCCATGGACTGTGACGTCCCGTCGCCGAGGACCGAGCCCGCCACGTGGGTGCCGTGCCCGCTGGGGTCGTCCGTCCGTGCGGGGCTGGTGCGTCCCAGGGCGATCAGACGCTTGACCCGGCCGGTGAAGGCAGGGTGCACGTTGGTGGTCGAACCCTTGTCGAAGCCGGTGTCGGCGACGCACACGATCTGGCCCTCGCCCCGGAACTTCGTTCCGTTGAGGGACACGTGGGCGTGCATCAGCGTCCCCGCGACGGTGTTGTACAGCACCCGCTCCGGGACTTCCTCGATCTCCTTCACCTCGTCGAGCGCGGCCAGTGCGGGCAGGTCCTCCTCACGGACCGTCATACGCACCTTGCCGCGGCTGGGCCGTACGTCACCGGGGCTGACTCCGGCCGCCGCCGCGACCCGGTCCCGTACGCCGTCCACGCTCGCATCGACGTCCTCGTGCAGGACGACGTCGACGGTGCGGGTCCCGTCACCCGCCGCCTCCACGGGATCAGCCAGCGCGGCGACACTCGAACGCAGCCGGGTCGACTGCAGTGACCGGCCGATCTTGAAGCCGTTGAAGTACACGTCCGCCCAGGCCACGAACGGCAGCGCACGCACGGCGTCCAGGTCCGTAGCCCGGTAGCCGCACAGGTAGGTGTCCTGCGGAACGTACTCGTGGACCACCACCCCGAGCGCCGCGAGTTGTTCCTTCTCCTCGGCTGTGGGCGGATGCGTGGTCTGGACGAGCAGGTAATTGGACGCGGAGGCGTCCTCGGATGTCAGTGATGCGGTGGCCAGCTCGTCAGCCTGGACCAGCGGGTCCACCGTGACGCCATTGATAGTGATACGGGCCATGCCGAACTCCCGGAGGGGGGTGGGAAAGGCGCGACCAGACAGCCGCGGCACCCCGGCACCGCCCTGCCGACACCCACAGGGCCAAAGCCCGTCTGAACCGATGGCACGCCAAGCCGCGTGGATACTTCCGATCGGCCAACACGCTAGGCGGGCCACCGTCCACCCGCACGCCGAGCCTGGATGGAGCCCCCCATCCGGGCTCGCCATTACTCCAGAAGGCGCTCGACGGCAGCGCCGGCCTGCACCTCCACATCTACACAGGGCCGACGGCGACGACGGTCTCGCCCCGCATCAGACCCCACTCCCCCGCCTTGGGCCAGATGAGGAACCTGCGCTGGGCGGTCGGCCTCGAGGTGCCGGAGCAGAGCTCCAAGGCCCGCCAGGCACAGCCACTGTGCAGCGAACAGCGCCTCGGTCAGGCGTGTGGCGAAGGGCCACGGAGGCCCGTGGCCCCCCCTCGCGCACCGTAGGGACCAGTCGTTCCAGGAGCTCATCCGTCGCCCCCAGCAGGGACAGCCGGGGCGTGCGCACCTGCACGTTCAACGGGGGATACGCGGACGTGATCGAGGCAGTCGTCGGCACGGGCGCAACCCTGGAGGCGAGCCAACACGGCGCATCACATATTCGGCCTGTGCTGGAGCGGAGCAGGGCGGACAACATGCCCGCGCGCGTACCCATTCGCTCTGCTGAGGAACGCCATCACGAAAGGGACGGCCCACAGGCGGCCCGGGTCAGCCCTGGATTCGGGCACGAAGGTGGGGGCAATCTCCGCTGTCAGATCATGCTACTGAGATCGCGAAGTGGGGCCAAGGCCGGGTTTCGGCCGGGGGCATCAGAGACTGGCGAAGCCAGCCGGGGTCTGAGCGGGCTGCACCGTCATTGCCTGCCGTGTCGCGGCACTCTGCGCGCGGTCTCGGTGAAGTGAGACGGCAGGCCGCCTGCCTGCGGCATGTTCAGGGAGGCAGGCAGGCGGCCCTGGGCTCGCGTTCGTCGATACCGGGTCAGCCGGGCAGGCTGTCGTTGACCAACCGGATCGCTTCGGGCAGTTGCAGTCGGCTCGCCCCGGTGCTGGGGAAGTGGCCGCCTGTCGCGGTGACCGTGGCCGTGGCGCCCAGCTCGGTGACGAACCGCATGATGTGCTCGCTGGTTGCCGCTCCGGTGACCGGGTCGTCTGCGGCGTGCAGGATCCGGAACGTCCTGGCGGCGTGGCGGATCCGCGGCCACTCGAAGTCCGGCTCGAAGAAGCCCGCGAGTGCGTCGTAGCCGACCTCGCCGGCCATCGAAGCCACCAGGACTACACCCGCATAGGGGCCTTCGGCGTCCATGTCGTGCTGTTCCAGTAGCCGCAGCACATTGACCCCGCCGAGGCTGTGGCCCACCAGTACGGTGTCGGCGGCCGGGGACACAGCCGTCTCGGCGGTCAGCATGTTGAGCCAGGCGTCCGCCTGAGGCGCCTGGGGATCCGGCAGTTGTGGGATGCGCACCTGATGGCCGGCAGCGCCCAGCTCATCCCGCAGGTAGGGGTACCAGTGGTCCTGATTGGTCATGCCAAAGCCGTGCGACACGATGATGGTGCTCATGTTCCGCCCCCTCATTAATCGAAACGCGGCGTAGCGTTTCGAAAAAAGTAGCACACCACTTACAGTGAGCACTGTGGCTATGAAGGACTCCCCCGAACAGAACCCCCGCCCCGTCCGCACCGGCGGCCGCGTCCGCAGCGAGGATGCGCGCCGGGCTGTCCTGGACGCCGCCGCCGAACTGCTGGAGGCGGCCGGCTACGGCGCCCTGACCATCGAAGGCGTGGCTCGACACGCGAACGTCGCCAAAAGCACCGTGTACCGGTGGTGGAAGTCCAAAGGCGCCCTGGTCATGGACGCTTACACGCACACGGTCGTCACACGCGTACCAGAACCAGACACCGGGACAGTCGCCGGCGACCTGACCTCGTTCATCTCCGACCTCTACCGCATCAGCGAATACCCGCTGCGAGGCAGAGCATTGCGCGGGCTAATGGCCGAAGCCCAATTGGACCCGGCCTTCGCCGAACACTTCCGCCAGTGGGTACAGAGCCGCCGCGCCGTGGTAACCAGAATGCTCACCGTCGCAATCGACCGCGACGAACTCCCGGCCGACCTAGACCTCGAACACGCCACCGACCTGGTCTTCGGCCCCTTCTGGTACCGCCTCCTGGTCGGCCACGCCCCCCTCGACCCCGACCAAGCCAGCAGTCATGTCGCGCAGCTGCTCAACGGCCTGCGAGGCAGCTGACCCCGCGGCAGCCAACTCCGAGGCGTTGCGCCCAGAGCCGTCCGCATCAGCCAAGACCTACCAGGCAGGCCCCATGGTCCCCGACCAGCACACCGGCATGTTCGCCGAGACCCTGGAGAGTCGCTCCAATCCCTCGAGCGCCTGACGCTTCCGACTGCTCACCAACGCCTGCACAGGCCCTACCCTGCGTCAACCCCCGAGCGACTTGCGGAGTCGACCACCAAGGAACATCGAGCGCGAGGCAGGGCCCGGCTACCGAATCAGGTGATCACACTCTTCGGCGGCGCTTTCGTAACTGCCCAGAAGGAAGGTGTGGATCGCCGCCAGATGGTCGTCGGAGAAGGCGGCCATCAATCGGCGGCTGCGGGCGTCCATCCCCTCGTAGAACGAAGCGATCCGTTCGAGTCCTGGCGCCGAGGCTTCGACGAGTACGCGACGGCGGTCCCGCGGGTCCGGTTTGCGCCGGACGTATCCCGCCTTCTCCAGGCGGTCGATCATGTGCGTGACCGCGCCCGTGGTACGCCCGAGCTGAGAGCTGAGTGCGCCGGCAGTGGAGGCTCCGGCGCGGTTGAGTACGTGCAGGCAGAGCAGATCGGTCTGCGCGATGCCGAGTTGCTGGGCGATCAGGTCGTTCAGGCGTCCCAGGGCTCCGGCGAGGTCCGTCATGGACGCAATGATCCGGTTGGCCAGTTCGTCGTTCTGGTCACCCTGCGGTTTGACGGGCATGCGAGGCACCATTTATCTTCGCGATTGAGATACTTAGCTATGCAGCTACTGTACCCGATGCATTGCTTCTGCGGACTGGAGGGCCTCATGACGGCCCAGGTTCGGGTCGTGCCCCCCTTGGAAGGAGTCCCGCCATGGACGGCTGGTACGTGGACGACCGCTGCATCAACTGCGATGCCGCCCGACAACTCGCGCCCGACCTGATCGGCGAGACCGGCGGACGGTCGCAGATCCTGCGCCCACCGAACGATGAGACGGAGACACGGCGCCTCCACGCGGCCGCCTTCGCCTGCCCCACACGCTCGATCCGCCCGGCGTCCGGGCAGCCGGACCAGGCGCTCGACCCCTTTCCGATGGCCTTGGACAACGACGTACTGATCTGCGGGCACAACTCCCGGCACACCGCCGGAGCCAACTCCTACCTGCTGCTGCGGCCGTCCGGCACGGCAATGATGATCGACACACCGCGCTGGAGCCGTGAACTCGCCCAGCGTTACGCGGCATCGGGCCTCGTCACCGATGTGCTGCTCACACACCGAGACCACGCCGCACACGGCCGCCGCTACGCGGACCATTTCGGCGCCCAGCTGTGGATCCACGAGGGTGACCTCGACGCGGCACCGAACGCAGACCAGGTGATCCGGGGCCTGGAATGTGTGGAGATCAGCGAGGGGGTCACCGCCCATCCACTGCCCGGCCACACCCGGGGCAGTGTGCTCTACCTCGCGGATGACCGGTACTGCTTCAACGGAGACAGCTTCTACTGGTCACGCACCACGGGTGATCTGGAAGTCGCGGAGAGCGTGACCTGGTACTCCATCGAGGAGTTGGCCGCCTCCCTGGCCAGGACAGCCGGACAGCTGAGATTCGAATGCGTCCTGCCAGGCCACGGTGACCGCCACCGCCTGACCGCCGACGAGATGTCCCGGCGGCTGCGAGCGCTGGCCGAACGCACACGACTGCTGGGGCCCAGGCCGATCGACTTCACGGCCGTCCGCTGGTGAGGGCCGACCCAACCGGCACCGAGGTCCATACGGCTGCCACCGTGCCCTTCCTCGGCATTGGCGACTGCCTGAGCACAACGAGACAGGCCACCCTGGTGCTGCACAGCCAGCAGCACCCGGCGCTGCGCGACACCGCGGCCCAGACCACCGCTCGCACCCTCGACGGGCCCAACTGGTGCCTCTTCTCCGGCGTCGGCCACGGCCTTTCAGCCGCTCTCTGGCCAGCCGTCGCCCCCAAGGTGCGCGAACTGGCCGCAACGGCATCCGCGCAGCCGGATGCCGGACATCGCCAGCTCAGCGTGCAAGCGCCCCAGTCGACTTATCCACACGCGCGACAGACAAGGACATACCATGACGATTCTGGGCACCCTCCTGAAGAACAAGCGCGCCGGAGAAGCTCATCTGACCTGGAACCTCCCCGCCATGGCCGGCCCCGAGGTGCTGGACCTTCACAGCGCCGATTTCGAACACGAGAGTGTCCTCCCCAAGGCCAACGTCGGCAAGCGCGCGGGCGGCGAGAACCGCTCTCCTGCTCTGGCCTGGACCGGCACACCGCAAAGCACCGCCCAACTGCTGCTGGTCGTCGAGGACATCGACTCTCCCACCCGTACCCCGTTCGTCCACTGTGTTGCCCTGCTCGAACCCGAACTCGTCACGCTGCCTACCGGAGCCTTGAACGCAGGGAGTCCGGCCCAGGGAGTGCGGGTACTTCGCTCAGGGATGGGGCGCGGCTACCTGGGCCCCGAACCGATCAAGGGACACGGACCGCACCGGTACGTCTTCCAACTGTTCGCCCTGCCCACCGCCATCACCTCGGCAGAAGGCGACGCACCGCTGGAAACAGCCAAGCCCAGGGCGGTGCTCGCCACCGCAAGCGGCCCGGCCCTGGCTCGCGGCCGCCTCGACGGTCTCTACACACGCTGACACCGAACCGGCAGCGCAACGGCAACGCTGAACCGTCCGTTACGTCGGGTTCAAGCCGGCACACCCCACGCCTTGGAAGCAATCATCTAGGTGCGTGAGGGCCCCAAGTGGGGGGCGCTGCCGCATTCGGGGCGCCCGTGCTGACTGAAATCCACCAGCTCCGGCGGCAGCCCCAGGTCACCCGGCTTCGGCTTGACCACAGAGGCGGCCCCGTTGTCCCCCCCCACCAGCGGGGCCACCCTCACACCCTCCGGAGGCTGCCAGGCGCTCCCCCCACCGGTCACGCCCCACATCGACTGCCTCTTGCGTCTGCGCGGCCTGCCGCCCCGAACCCTGTGCGCAGCGACCGAGACGAACTCACCCACTCGGGGCACCATCCGGCAGCCGACGGCAGACTGTCGCGTGCAATGCCGGATTTTCCGCGGCGGCGGTTCAGGCAATGGTGGAGGTGACGTCGAGGCCGGCGCTGCAGACACGTCATACCGGAGAGTCTTCGGGCTCCTGCGTTCGCTTGGGCTTGTCCGTCGTCTTCGCGGCCAGTCGGTCCGCGGTGCCCCGGAAGGCCGCCCACGCCAGCAACAGGATCTCGACGCCTGTCGAGATACCCGCCGCCTGGAATTTCCCGGAGCCCGTCGGTCGCCCGCCCATCAACAGCGGGACCTTCCCCTTGGGGTCCACGGTGACGGTGACCGTCTGGCCGACCTTCACCTTTTCCCCGAAGACCCTGCCGGGTACAGGCCGCCCCGACTGATCCTTCAGTTCTGCGACGAACAGCGGGGGATCCGTCCCCTGGTCGACCCAGTAGGTGTCGGTCACGGTCGCCCGCACCTCTTTGCCGCGGGCGCGCATCGCCCGCTGGTCCAGGCCCGAATAGGTCAGGTGCATCACAACCAGTGCGCTGATGGGCAGCACGATCAGCACAAGGATGCCCCACCCCTCGGGCTCCTCCATGCTCGGCACCATCACCCACAGGAGATAGAGCGCCAGGAAATAGAACACTGGGTACACCACGAGCGCCACCCAGATGCTCTGCGTCACGTGCAGCAGGATGCCGGCGCCGACCTCGATGCCCAGGCACAGCGCACTGGAGCCCGCCAGGAGCAACGTGGCCAGGCCGAGATCAGTTTTCCCAGGCTGCTGGCAGGTTCACACCACCGGTCCCGGTGGACCACCCGGCCGGCAGAAACGGGGGCGCCGGCGAGTGGCAGCAGGCGGGGCCTCGATGGCGTCGAACACGCCAGCCAGCGGCTCCGCCCCGTCCAGCGGCCGGACTGCCGCCGCCGGCTACGGCCAGCGGCAGGAAGCTGATGACCCTTCGGATACGTCCGTCGGCACGCCACTCAGTGGCACGAGCGTCACGCAGAACCGCGCGCCACGCCGATCCCGCGCCAGGCAGTGCCATCGGGTACAGGAGCGCTCCGCCTGGCCATGGCCCCAGAAGAGGATCAGCCAAGGACGACGGGTTCGCCGGTCAGTGCGACGCCCGCCCCACGCAGTTCGTCGATGGCCTTTTCAGTGGTGTCGGCGGCGACGCCGGCGGTGTAGTCCAGGAGGACGCGTACAGCAAAGCCGGCTTTCGCGCCGTCCAGCGCGGTTGCCTTCACGCAATGGTCGGTGGCGATGCCGACAACGTCGAGGTCGTTGACCTCGCGTGCGCGAAGCCAGTCGGCCAGGGACGTGCCGTCCTCGGCCGAGCCTTCGAAGCCGCTCTTCGAGGCGGAGTGCGCTCCCTTGTAGAAGACCTCGTCGACGGCACCGGAGACGGCGGCCGGCGCGAAGTTGGGGTGGAAGTCGCTTCCATCGCTGCCGGCGACACAGTGCACGGGGAAGGAGTTCTGGAAGTCGGGGTGGTCGGAGAAGTGGCCGCCCGGATCGATGTGGTGGTCGCGGGTGGCAACGACGTGCGCGTACTCGCCGGCGGCGGAGCGTTGGACCATCTCCGCGATGGCGCGGGCGCGGTCGGCGCCGCCCTTCACCGGGATGCTGCCGCCCTCGCAGAAGTCTTTCTGCACATCGACGACGATCAGTGCTCGGCGCACAGCGTAGTCCTTTCTCCTCGGGAATCCCTGCCTGGAGGCCTACCCCTTTCGGCCGTGGCCGGCTGCCTCACGGCCCGGTGGTTCACTCGTCCGGGCATTCCGACAGCGTGCGCGACACCCCGCGACGCATGTGGCGCTCGACGTCCTCGCCCGGCGTCAGTCCGCCGATCGTGCCGGTCTGGCCGACCACCGACCTGCGCGAGGCCCTGCCCTGGTACGAGGCGCTCGAAAGCACGGAGGTGGAGGGGATCGTCGTCAATTCCCTGTTGGATCGACGTGTTGAAGCGGATCGAGCGGGGGTGGAGGCATGCCGGGTTGGCGTACGTGCCGGGTGCCAAGGGACCGCCGGGTGGCCGGAGATCGGGTGCCTGTTCCGGCTGTGTGGGAGGACCTTGCCGAGCGTGAGGACCGAGCTCTCCGAGGCCGGCCGCGTGGTCCGGATGCTGCCCACACAACCGAGGATCGGAGACACCAAACACCCAATACCGCCCGTCCCCGCCCGCCCTCATGTGATCGTCCACTGCAACGGTTCGACCAGACCGGGAGAGACCCACCGGTACGTCCACCCACAAGAGTGGTTTGCGCTCTCTGCGGGGTCACCGCTCGGTGCACTGCCCAGGGATGGGTATGGCTGTCTCGTTTGCACCATCGGCGCGTGCGTATTGCCGGGTTCCTCCACTTCATCAGCAGGCCTCGCGAAGGACGCCAGGTCTGCGAAGGAAGCACCGGCAAGCGGCCACCCCTCACTCCAAGGAGCGTAGATGCCCGACCCGAATCCACCCGGGGTCTTTGTAAAGGAACTCCCCAGCGAAGTGCGCATGGTCACCGGGGCGAGCACATCGGTCCCGGCGTTCCTCGGTTACACGAAGGTCTCGGCCAGGGACGATCCGAACGCGGCGCCCAAGCCGTTCACCGAGCCCGAGCGGGAACTCCCGCAGAGGATCGGCAGCTGGCGGGAGTTCGCAGCCCGCTACAGCATGGCGGGAATCGCCGAGGAGTTCGCGGAGGCGACCGACCCCTCCAGCGTTCGCACGCTGGAGCGGTGTTTCCCCTTGGCCGAAGCCGTCTACGGGTTCTTCGCCAATGGCGGTGGCACCTGCTACGTGGTGGGCTTCACCAACCCGGAAGACGCCGTTTCGCCCGGGGACCTAAAGGGAGATGTGGACGCCCGCACGGGCCTCGCCGGCCTAGAGGCCGTGCCTGAAATCACCATGGTCGCCGTGCCCAGCCTCTGGGACATGACCGTGGGCATCTCCTCCGCCAAGGAGGCACCCACGCCCGACCAGGCCGAGGGCGTCAGCAGGATGGCCGAGGTAGTCAAGCACTGCACCGAGCAGCGCAACCGGCTGGCGATCCTCGACCCGCCGCCGGCCCAGAACCCTGACCAAGTGAAGACCTTGACCGGAGAGCTCGACTCGCCCGACTCCGACGGTGCCGCCTTCACCACCTTGTACTACCCGTGGATCACCGTGCCGGGTGTCAACGCCGTCGAGCGCACCGTGCCGCCGTGCGGCCACGTGGCGGGGGTTTGGGCCCGCACCGACACCGAACGCGGAATCTTCAAGGCCCCCGCCAACCAGAATCTCCGCGGCGTCCTGAAGCTCGAAACCCTCCTCACCGACGACGAGAACGGGGATCTGAACGAGAACGGCGTCAACTGCCTGCGTATCTTCCCGGATCGGGGCCTACTCGTATGGGGCGCCCGCACCAGGTCGACCACCCGTGACTGGCGCTACCTCAACGTCCGCCGCCTGGTGTCATTTCTCTCCGACTCCATCCACCAGTCCTCGGCCTGGGCGGTCTTCGAACCCAACGACGAGCGATTGTGGGCGACGCTGCGGCACTCGGTCTCCTCGTTCCTCACCGATCAGTGGCGACAGGGCGCACTCGTCGGCCGCACCCCCGACGAGGCGTTCTACGTGATCTGCGACAACACCAACAACAAACCCGAAACCATGGACGAAGGACAGGTCATCTGCGACATCGGCGTCGCGCCGGTGCGCCCCGCCGAATTCGTCCACTTCACCATCACCCAGATCGCCGGGCAGCCCGGCAAGACCAGCTAGCGGCTCACCTGCCTGCCCCGCTCCAGCGGGGCAGGCAGGGCCATCCCGGCACAAGAAGGCCTCGCCGTCGGCTGCCCGGCGGGTCTGCACAACCTGATCGCACGACGCTGGTGGGGACCTGGGCCATGGGCGGCTCAGGTCCCCATCGGGCTCGTCCCTGTCAGTTTCCGGTACCCGACTGGACCTTCCGCAGCGCGCGGATCCTCTGCTGAGCAGTGTTCACGGCGGTATGGACCTGAGCCCGCGCGATCTCCTGTTCCATGGCCTTCTCATCGCCTTCTCCGCAGCCGCCTGCAGCTGAGCGGTGCGCGATCCGGTGGCCGCGCCCTCGGGGACGGGCGTGGCGAGGTAGGCATCGAATTGCTCCACCACCTCGTGCAGTTGCGGGCGGATCACGTCCAGCTGGCCGACGAAGCTGGAGATGAGGTTGTGAACTTGCGCAGCGGTGGGAAGTCCTCAGGATTGCAGGGCTTTTGGGCGTACTCGCAGAGCTTGTCGACGATCTCGTCCAGCCGGGAGGCGACGCTGTCGAGGTCTTTGGCGTTGTCCTGGACTGTTTGCCTCAGCTTCATCCAGGAGAAGAGGCGGCGCGCGTGACGGTAGCCGACGATGGCTACGGCCAGTGATACTACGCCGACCAGTGCGGCCACAAGGAGGGATCCGGCGCTGGTGCCCAAGGCCAGGGTGGTGCTGTGGGTCATCGGGGTCGTTCCTTCGTCCAAGCGCGGCACGACCCTTTCCCGCGGGGCCTGCGACGCTACAGCATCAGAGTTGGTGGCACGTTGAGCGGGCAGGCGGAGTCGAGCCGTTGCCCGGCGTGGCCGAAACCCGCGCTGACCATCAGTCCCTGAGCGCGTGGCGGACGAGCCAGGCTCGGTCGGGTTCGTCGTCGCCGGCGGGCCAGGATGCGACGAGAGCGCGCACGAGGTCGCGGTGCTGGTCGATCAGGTGGTCGTGGGTGAGGCCGAGCGCGCCTTCCACCTGGACGGGCAGGACGCTGGAGTGGGCGGCGCGCCAGAGCACGGCGGTGACTTGGGGCCCGGGCACGTCGAACAGGGCGATGACGGCGAGCGTGCGGGCGTCCATGGCGGCCGAGGGGTCGAAGATGAGCTCTTCCAGGGCGGCGACGACCCGGTCGTCCGGCTCGTCCCACCGGTCGAGGCAGTCCTGTGCTGCGCGGAGCGCGCGCTCGCAAACCAGCGGTGCAGAGTCACGGCGCCGGAGCGCGGCAGCGAGCAGCGCGGCGTCCTCGGGCTCGGCGAGCAGCGCCAGGACGTCGAGCGCGCTCGCGTGGCTGGCGCCGACGCCGGTCTCCGGGCTGGCCATCGCCGATGACGGCGACAGCGTCAGGAGGTGGCGAGCGAGGGCGAGGACGTTGGGGCGGAATGCCTCAGCGTCCAGGCCGAACCGGGTGAGACCGTCGCTGTCGCAGAAGTGGTCGAGCGCGATGCCGACCATCGGGACGAGTCCGCTGTACAGCATGGTCCGAAACGCCTGGCGGTGAGCTCGTTTGCTCGTGGGGGCGCGCATCTCGCGATGGACCTGGAGCAGCCCTGGGCTCTCGGGGTCGCCCCCACGCCAGTAGGTGCTGTGAGGGCCGGGGTCCAGGGCCTCACGAATTTCACTCGCCTCGAAGCCGCGCTCGCCGTCCGGCCAGGAGGCGTCGAGACGTTCCAGCAGGGCGCGGTGGGCGTAGAACCGCTCCCCGATCGACAGCGCCCACGCCGCTTCCTGCTGGAAGCGGTAGTCGTCCTCGCCGGTCGCGCGCACCAGCAGCGCGGTCACCTCCTCGCCGGCCGCGCCGCGCAGGGCACTGAGCGCCTTGCGCCGGTCGTCGATGTCCAGCGAGCGGTCGAACGCTGTCTCACCGATCAGCGCGACCAGCCGGGGGTCGGGGGCCTCGGAGCTTGCGAGGATGGTGTTTGCTGCGCCCAGGACGTTGTGCAGCAGTTCGCCGTCCGGGCGGCGTCGCAGCACGGCGAGGATGGCCTCGGCGTCCTCGGGGCCCGCGTCGTTCTTGAGGGCGAGGAGGGCGCTGGCGTGGTCAGCGCCCTCGAAAGCGATGTCGTCGCCGGGCCTGGGCGGGCGGCGGAGCATCTCCCGGGCGACCGCGAGCACCTCCTCCCGGTAGGGCTCGAACGGACTGGCCTCGCCGAACCGGCTGGTGGCGGCGGCGCGGTCGAAGAAGTCCAGGGCGGTACCGCGGGCGGCGATGTCCTCGCTGCGCAGCAACACCAGGAACGCCCGCTGGAACTCGTCGGGGGTCGTCGCGTCGTCGGTTGCGTCGAACGCGGCCTGCAGCTCGGCATTGTCGAAGTCGCAGTCCCAATACCAGGACTGGAACTCACGAAGAAAGGTCACCATGAACACCCAAGCATCAGATCATCCAACGGGCCACGCCTGCGCCTGAGGTATCAAGCGGCAGTCGTGTGCGCCACACTGCCGATGCACAGCCAAGTCCGAGCGAGGTCTCTACCAGCATTATCAAGATCAGCCGTCGGCCAGCTGGATTTCGGAAAGTCATGGCCGAATGCTTCAGGTCTCACGAGACAGCGTGGGCCTTCGGCGTCTCGCTCAATCTGAGGCATGCAGGTCGGAGAGTCCTAATGCCTCACGTCCAGGGAGACAGGACAACAGACCGGGGGATCGGGCGTTACGGGCGTTGCCGCCGTCCTTGCCGGCGGGATCGTGCTTGTCGTAGCCAAGGTGGTCGGTGATCTCGCCTCCGAGGGCGGACTCCAGCAGCCGCTTGGTCAACTGCTGCAGCAGCCCGCCCTCGCCGGTCAGCTTCAGGCCCTCTGCCCGGGCCCGAGTCACCAGCTCGTCGATCAGCCGGTCATCGACTGACTTCGACGGCGTCGGCTCGACCGGCTTTGCGGTCTTGGGCTCGGCCACGTCATCACTGGCCATCGGTGCATCTTCCACGATCGGGAGTTACACCGAACGATTTACAGTCCCTCATGCCTGGAGATCGACGGGACGCTTCCTTTGGGGTTCTGCCGCCCGTAGGACACCGGGGCGGAACTGACCAGTCAGATCGGCATGACCAACGGCAAGCGGCCCCACACCCCGGGCGCCCTGTCCGACCGGATCACCGGATCAACCGTGTCGCCTCCGGCCTCGACAAACTGGGGGTCGGCGTCGCCCGCTCGGAGTCGAACGGGAAGCGCTCCCTGTTCATCACTTACATCCCGAAGCCCAGCCCGTCCGCACCGCCCCGGCAATCGGAGCTGGTGCCGGAGACCATCCCCGCGGAGCGCCCGCGCCACCGCCGACCCGCCCGTGCCCCGCACCGGCGGGCTTTCGGCATACAGCCCTAACCGGAACCAGCGAATCCGTCAAGCCCCGACATGGAGTGTCATGACGGCCAGGCAAACGGCGGGCCTACTGGATGTACCGGGCCTCCGGACAGGGCGGCCCCTCCCACCGGCCCCCGGCCGGCACTTCCCCTATACGAAGGAGTACCTCTCATGTCTGCCACCGTCCCCACCCTTGGCGCTTCCCACAAGCGGCGTCTGGCACTGCTGGTGGCCACGACCGGCCTGGCGGCAGGCGGCGTCATGGTTCCGGCCAGCGCCTTCGCCGCCTCTCCGCCCGCGCACGCCGCGCCCGCGGCAGCGTTTCACAGTCCCCACGGCCACGGCGTTTCCACCACCAAGACCACCACGACGACCGAGACCACCACCAAGAACCGTCGGGGCACCACGACCACCAAGTCCACCGAGACGACCACGACCACCAAGTCGCGACACGGCACCACGACCACCAAGACCACGACAACCGAGACGACCACCGCCAAGGGGCACAAGTTCCACCCGCACGACCAGAACATCGCGGGCAACGGCCCGGTCAACGGCCAGTAGGACACAGGGCGAACCAGGCCGGTGGGCCGGCGCGCGGGGTTGGACAACCGCAGGGCCCCCCCCCCCCACCCCCG
>NZ_JBFAET010000151.1:0-22159 GCF_040642095.1 Streptomyces sp. NPDC020362 | reverse complement strand
GGTTCCCACGTCCCGGCCCGGTGTCGGGACCGCGTCTATCGAGAAGGAGAGGACGAGGCCGGTGTCGGCGGCGTGCGCCGAGGTGAGCGCGACGCCGTGGGGCAGTCCGGTGACGGGCACGGTCCGGGGTGCCAGTTCGTCCCGCAGTCCGGAGGCGGCCGGCAGGGAGGCGAGGTCGTCGACCGCCGTGCTGCGGCCGAGGATGTCCAGCGTGGTGGGCGTGACGGTGAGCGTGTGCGAGGTCGTGGACACCTTCGCCCGGACGGTGACCGGCAGCCCGAGTCGCCCGACGCTGCCGTGCAGCATCAGGTCACCGCCGTCCGCGTCTGCTGTCAGGCCGTCACCGAGTGCGTCCAGACGCCGGGTCACCTGGTCGTATCCGACGGTGGCGGTCGCGGTGCCGCCGGCGCTGTCGCCGTCCGTCGTGACGTCCTTCAGGCTGACGGACACATCCACCGTGGTGTCCTGATGGCGCACCCCCTGGGCGCTGACGTCCACGTCGCCGACCTCGCCGCCGAGGGTGCGCAGCCCCGCGAGCGGGGTGGTGAGGTCGACGTGCACCGGCCCTCGTGGATTCAGGCGGTGTGACGCCCGGGCGGCGACCCGCCCCTCAGTCCTGTGCTCGACGAGGAGGTCGGTCGCGCAGACCAGGCCGGCCAGTGCGGCGGTCACCGCGGCCAGGATGCGGATCATGGTCCGACGGTTCGTTGTCACGTGGTCACTCACTCCGGATCGGTCGGGGTGGGGCGGTTTGTCAGGGGTCAGGCGTGCAGGTGCGGGAGGACTCGCTCGAGCCTGCGGGGTATCCACCAGTTCGCCCTGCCCAGGAGGAACATGGCGGAGGGCACGAGGATCAGGCGGACCACCGTGGCGTCGACGATCACGCTGATCGCCAGGCCCAGGGCGAGCATCTTCACGACCACGGTGGGCGAGGCGGTGAAGGAGAGGAACACCGCGGTCATGATGAAGGCCGCGGCGGAGATGACGCGGGCGGTCGCCGAGAGTCCCTCTCCGACGGCGAGCCGGTTGTCACCGGTGCGGTACCAGGCTTCGGCGATCCGGGACAGCAGGAAGATCTCGTAGTCCATGGACAGTCCGAAGACGATCGCGAACATCATCATCGGGACGTACGACTCGATGGGCACGGGCTCCGACAGCCCGAGCAGTGAGTCGCCCCAGCCCCACTGGAAGACAGCGACGAGCACGCCGTAGGACGCGGCCGTGGTGAACAGGTTGAGGACGACGGCCTTGAGCGGGATCACCACGCTGCGGAAGACGGTCATGAGCAGCAGGAAGGCGAGGACCAGGACGATGCCGATGACGATCGGCAGCCGCTCGCCGACCGTGGCACGGAAGTCGGCCTGTCCGGCCACACTGCCGGTGAGGTAGGCCTCGGCGCCCGTTCCCTCGAGGGCTTTCGGCAGCGTCTGCCCGGACAGGGTGTCGAGCAGGGCACCGGTGGCGGCGTCCTGCGGGCCCGTGGCCGGGGTGATGGTGGTGACGAGGATCCGGCCGTCGGAGCTCGGCCTGACGGGGGTGAAGGAGGCGATGCCGTGGGTGTTCTTCAGCGCCGAGGTGACCTCGTCGGAGATCCGCTCGGCGGGCGTGTGCGCCCTGCTCACGTCGACCACGGTGACGACCGGGCCGTTCGCCCCCGTTCCGAAGCCCTGGCCGTCGGCGTGCGCGATCCAGTCGTACGCGGTACGGGTGCTGCTGCCAGGCCGGTCGGCACCGGCGTCGACGTGGCCGAGGCGCATGGACAGCAGCGGTACGGAGCACACGGCGAGGACGGCGGCACCGAGGGCCAGGAACGTCCAGGGGCGCCGGGCGACGAGTCCGGCGTAGCGGTGCCAGCCGTCCCGCTCCCCCGTGCTCTCGGCGACGGGCCGGCGCACGCGGATCCGGTCGATGCGCCGGCCGACCAGGCCCAGGGCTGCCGGAACCAGGGTGAGGGCGGCAGCCGCGGTGACGACGACGGCGAGGGTGGCCGCGAGGCCGATCTTGCCGATGAAGCTCAGTCCGCAGGCGTAGAGGCTGAGCATGGCGACGGCGACCGTGAGGGCGGCGATGAGGACGGCGCGTCCGCTGGTGCGGGCCGTGCGGGCCGCGGCCTCGATCGGATCGCGCCCGTCGATGAGGTCCTGCCGGAATCGTGTGGTCAGGAACAGGGCGTAGTCGATGCCCACGCCCAGGCCGATCATGCCGGCCAGGGTCGTGGCGGAGGTCGCGAAGGAGAGGGTGGCGGCGACGATGCCCACGATGCCGAGGCCGACTCCGACGCTGATCAGCGCGGTGACCAGGGGCAGCAGCGCGGCGAGGACGCTGCCGAAGGCCAGCAGCAGGATGAGGAGGGCGGTGACGACGCCCACGCTCTCGCTCAGCTTGTCGTTGGCGGGTTGCCGGACCACCTGTTCGAGGTCGCCGCCGTAGGCGACGCCGAGCCCCGCCGCACTGGCGGGGTGCGTGGCCGTGTCGAGCCGGTCGGTGTAGTCGTGACCGAGGTTCTTCAGCTGCTCGTCGAAGGAGACGGTGGTGTAGGCGGTGCGTCCGTCGTCGCTGGTCACAGGCGCGGATGCGGCGGTGACGTGTGGCAGGCCGCGCAGGTCGGCCAGGGTGCGGTCGAGTGCGGACCGCCGGTCGGCCACGGTGCCGGAGTCGGTGTGGAAGACGACCTTGCCGTTGGGGCGCCCGGCCTGGGGCATGGAGGCATCGAGCAGGTCGGAGCCGGTGTGTGAGGCGGTACCGGGCAGGCTGACCTGGTCGCTGAAGGTGGGCGCGGCGAGGTGCCGCCCGGCCAGGGCGGCCACGAGGATCAGCAGCCAGGCGGCGACGACCGCCGCCGGATGCCGGGCACAGAAGCCGCCGAGGCGGCCGAGTCCGCCGTGCACCGGGGGATCCGTCTGCGGATGGGTGTCGCTGTGCGCTTCGGCCGGCGCTGGGGGCTGCTGGGTGGATCGGGGCACCGTGGTCTCCCAGAGAAAAGTGTCACGAGTGACACGAACTCTAGAGAGAAAGTGGCACGGATGCCAATTGGCATCTCTGACAGATTCGCGGCTGCGACACTCCGCGTGACACGTGTGTCAATTGACAGTCACGACACCATGGCGGAGGCTTCGCCCCATGCCGAGTGAGATCACCCCCGCTGGACTGCGCGAACGCAAGAAGGAGGAGACGCGGCGCCTGCTGCTGGAAGGGGCCGCGCGCCTGTTCAAGGAGCGGGGCTTCGAAGCCACCACCGTCGCCGACATCGCCGCATACGCGAACGTCTCCGTGCGCACGTTCTTCCGGTACTTCGAGAGCAAGGAGGCGCTGCTGCTGCCGGACGGCGTCGAGATCTTCGCCTACGTCGAGAAGGCCCTCTCCGAGCGTCCGGCGGACGAGGAACCCCTTGACGCGGTGTGCAACGCGCTGCTGGCTGCGGCCAAGCCGTTCTCGGCCTCCACCCTGACCGCCCTCAGCCATCCGGTCGGGGACCTGGAGAACGTCATCACGTCCCGCCTCGTGCAGGCCTTCTCCGACTTCGAGGAACGGCTCACCGCCCTGGTCCAGCGCAGGCTGCCCCCGGACACGCCCGACGCCGACCTCAAGGCGGCCGTGATCGCGTGCGCCGCCCTGTCCGCGGTACGCGCGGTCCTGCGGACGCGCCGGGCCCGCCGCGCGTCCGGCATCACGGACACCGGCCCGGCACCCTTGCAGCGGGCCCTCGGGATCCTGCGCGAGATCGGCTCTCCCGAACGGCCGTGACGGCGGCCGGAACGGGATTCCCCGACCGGGTTTGGCAGGCTGTCCTCCATGAGTACTGCTGGTGACGAGCGCACAACGACGCCGAAGGTCCTGGTCGTGGACGACGAGCCCGAGGTGCGCCACGCCGTCGAGGACGGGCTGGCCGTCGAGGGCTACGAGGTGCGCGGGGCGGACGACGGCCTTGCGGCACTGGCGGCCGTCACCGACTGGGAACCGGACGCCATGGTCGTCGACGTGATGATGCCCGGCCTCGACGGGCTCGCGCTGTGCCGCAGGCTCCGGGCTCTCGGCGATCGCACTCCCGTCCTCGTGCTCACCGCTCTGGACTCGGTGAGCGAACGCGTCGACGGACTGGACGCGGGCGCAGACGACTACCTCGTCAAACCCTTCGCGCTGGACGAACTGCTGGCGCGCATCCGGGCGTTGCTGCGCCGCGCCGCGCCCATCGGGCCGCAGGAGCACACCGCACTCGCCTTCGGCGGCCTCGTCGTGGACCCCGCCACCCGGACCGGCCGGCGCGGACAGCGCGCCATCGAGTTCAGCCGTACCGAGTTCTCGCTGCTGGAGCTGCTGCTGCGGCACCCCGGGCAGGTCCTGCCGAGGGAAGTGATCCAGGAACGGGTCTGGGGCAGCGACTTCGGCCCCGACTCCAACTCCCTGGCCGTCTACGTCGGCTATCTGCGCCGCAAGCTGGAAGCCGGGGGTGAGCCACGGCTCGTGCACACGGTGCACGGCGTCGGCTATCGGCTGGACCTGCCGTGAGGGGCGTACGAAGGCACCCGAGGCGGTCGGCAGGGCGGCCGCAGGGGCGATGGCCGCGGCGCCCGCTGCGTACCCGGCTGACCCTGGCCGCCTCGTCCGCCGTGGCGGTCGTGGTGGTCGGCGTGTGTGCGGCCGCGTTCCTGGTGATCCGTCACCAGCTGCTCCACCAGCTGGATCTGCACCTGACCCAGTCCGCCCGGCTGGCCGCCCGGCAGTACCGGCAGGAACCTCCGGGTGTCCTGCAGGGCGAGTGCCGGTACCTCGCCGCCCCGGCCTGCGCCCAGCTCATCCCCGCCCGGGCTGCCGACGACCCCGCCAAGCCCTACCTGCTGCCGGTCACCGATGCCGGCCGCCAGGTCGCCGCGGGCACCCGCGGCACGTACTACAGCGAAGTCCTCCTCGGCACCCACCGCGCCCGGATGCTCACCACTCCGCTGGACCACGGCCGCGCCCTCCAGGTCGCCGTGCGCGCCGACACCGTCGACCAAGGGGTACGGCAGGCCGCCGGTCTGCTCACCGGCGTGGGAGCGGCCGGGGTGGCGCTGGCCGCGGCCCTGGGCTTCTGGGTGTCCCGCACCGGCCTCGCACCCGTCGGCCGTCTCACCGCCACGGCCGAACGCATCGCCACCACCCGCGACGCCCGTCACCGCATCGAGCTGCCGCCCCACCGCCCGGGCCGTGAGGACGAGATCACCCGGCTCGCGGCCTCCTTCAACACCATGCTCGACGAGCTGGAGAAGTCCGTCACCGCACAGCGCCGACTGGTCGCGGACGCCTCGCACGAACTGCGCACCCCGCTCACCGCGCTGCGCACCAACGCCGAACTGCTCACCCGCTCCGACCGCCTGACCGACGTTCAGCGCGCACGGGCGACCGGGGCGCTCGGACGCCAGTTGCGGGAGGTCACCCTCCTGGTCAACGACCTGATCGAGCTGGCCCGCGAGGAGGAACCCGACCCGCTCGTCGAGGACGTACGCCTGGCGGCCGTGGTGACCCACGCCGTCGACGCCGCCCGCGACCACTGGCCGGCGGTCGCCTTCGACCTCGCCGTGAGTCCGCACGCGCGCACCAGCACGGTCGCGGGCGTACCGGCCCGGCTCTCCCGCCTGCTGTCGAGCCTGCTCGACAACGCGGCGAAGTTCAGCCCGCCCGGCCGGCCCGTCGAGGTGACGCTCACCCATGACGACGGCTGCCTCGACCTGGCCGTCCGCGACCACGGGACGGGCATCGCCGACGAGGACCTGCCCTACGTCTTCGACCGCTTCTACCGCGCCCGTTCGGCACGCGCCCTGCCCGGCTCCGGCCTCGGCCTGGCCATGGCCCGCCAGATCGCCCGCGCCCACCACGCCGACCTGAGCGCCGAGCACGCCCCCGGCGGCGGCGCGCTCCTGCGGCTCCGCATTCCGTCCCACGGCCCGGGCTCCTCCTGACGGACGGCCCCGTCGCCCTCCCGCCTCTCACAAAGTTCTTATCCGGCGCCACGACAGTGACCGGCCATGGGAACACGGAAGATCAGGAAGACCAGGACGAAGGTCATCGCGCTCAGCGGCGCCCTCGCCGTGATCGGCGGCGTGATCGGCACCGCCGCGGCATTCGGGACGGGCTCCCCGGACCAGCCTCGCATCGAAGCGAGCAAGGACCGGCTGACCGTACCCGTGACCGGCGGACGTGCGGTGGTGGACCTCGCGTCACTGGCCGTGCGGGCCCGGACGGAGGACGGCCGGACCTGGCAGCTCTCCGCCCCCGCAGCCGGCAGCCTCGGCCCGGCCGGAAGGGTCTCGGTGCACGGGGCGAAGGCCACATGGGGGTACGCGGAGAAGGGGCTCACGGTCAGTGCGTCCGCAAGCGGCGGCCGGCTGGTGGTGTCCGTGCACTCCGACCGGCAGGCCACGCTGAACTGGCCGGTGACCGCGACCGACCCCGCCACGAAGGAGTTGCAGATACCGCGTGGCGAAGGCCTGTCCGTACCGGTCGCCGACCGCTGGTGGAACTCGGCCTCCGCAGGGCTGGCGGGCACGGAGGCGGGGATGTCCGACGGCCTGACCATGCCGTTCTGGGGCACGAGCATGTCGACGCGGCACGGCGCGAGTTACCTCGTCCCGTCCGACATCGGGACCACGCTGAAGTTCGTCTCCGCCCGCGGCCGGCTGCACACCGAGACCGAGCACCGCTTCTCGCCTCAGGAGTCCACGACCGACTACACGGTGGCCTTCGCACTCACCGACGGGTCGCCGGTGGCCGCGGCACGCGACTACCGCGCCTGGCTGCAGGATCACGGTGGCATCACCACCCTGCGCGAGAAGATCGCCCGGAATCCCGAAGTCGGCAAGCTGGTGGGCGCCTTCCACGCCTACACGTGGGGTCAGGCCCGTACTCCCGAGGGCATACGCCGGCTGCGGCAGCTCGGCATCGACCGCATGTGGATCGGTTACGACGCGGACGGCTCCCCCATGGACCGCGCGGCGACGAGCCTGGCCGAGCGGTCCGGCTACCTCGTCGGACCGTACGACTCCTGGGCGAACGCACAGGATCCCGCGTCGGCGGACACCTCGGTGTCGAAGTGGCCGGCCCCCGTGTGGCAGGACGCGTGCGTGCACGGGGCCGACGGCAAGATCGTCACCGGTTTCGGCGGGCGCGGCTGCTACGTCAGCTCCGAAGCGCTCCGGCGGGCCGAGCCCTCCCGGCACCACCTGGCCGACCGCACCCGGGAGATGACCGCGAACGGCGCCACCAGCTACTTCCTCGACGTCGACGCCGCCGGCGAGCTGTTCACCGACCACTCTCCCGCGCACCCGATGACCCAGGCGCAGGACCGCCGAAACCGGCTGGCCCGCATGGCGTGGCTGTCCGGCGACCGCAAGCTGGTTCTCGGTTCGGAGGCGGCCGGCTCCTGGGCGAACGGCGTGCTGTCCTTCAGCCACGGATCCGGAACACCCGTCGACGACCGGCTGTGGAAGCTGGAACGGGACCGGACGGCCTGGGGCGGCTATGCGCCCTACGGCGCACCCGCCATCTTCTTCAAGCCGGTCCGCCTCCCCGCCGACGTCGCCAAGGCGATGTACGACCCCCGGTACCGGGTGCCGCTCTACCAGACGGTGCTGCACGACTCGGTCATCAGCACCGAGCGCTGGGAGCTGTCGTGGTCCAAGCTGCCCGACCAGAGCCGCAGCCGCGCGCTGCTGGCGATGCTGTACAACGTGCCGCTCAACCTGGTGCTCGACCAGCCCGAACTGGACCGGCACGGCTCGCAGATCGCCGAGCTCCAGCAGTACTTCGAGCCGTTGCACAGGGCAGCGGCGACGCGGCCTATGACCGATTTCCGTCGGCTGACTCCCGACCACCTCGTGCAGCGCACGACGTTCGGCGACGGGGCACTGACCGTGACCGCCAACTTCTCCACGACGGCCTACAAGGGCCTGCCCGCCGGGTGCGTCGACGCGGTGGTCAAGGGCGGCAAGGTCCGTCGTCTGTGCCCCAAGGGGCTGTGAGAGGCAGACGGCGGCCGGAGTCTTCGTACGGTCCCACGCGCGGCCTGCGGCCGGGGCCGTCACACGGTCCCGAGCGCCGCCGGCCGCGGCACGCCGGTCGGCGGGACTTCCCCGCCGTGTCGTGTCAGCTCGTGGTGTCCCGTCGGCCCACAGCGATGGCGAGCACCGCCTGGTCGTCGTCCTCCGGGGCCGCCGACCAGCGTGCCACGTCCGCGCGTAGGAAGGACACCACGGCCTCGGGCTCGGGCCGGCCGTCGTCGCCGAACCGGTCCTCCAGGCGGTCGGCGATGGGGTAGAAGGCGCCGCTCGCATCGCGGGCCTCGCTGAGCCCGTCCGTGTGCACGACGAGTACCTCGCCGGGAGACAGCGGATGGGCGGTGACCCGAATGCTCTCCGCGGACAGTGCTCCGAGCCCGAGGGGCAGCGCCGGTGCGGTGGCCAGCTGCCGGACGCCCCCCCCGGGCCGATGACGAGCGGAGGCGGATGCCCGCGATCCACGATCTGCACCACATCGGCCGAGTCGGGGATCTCCACGACCAGAGCCGTCACGAAGAGCTCCGGGTCCTCCGCGTACCCGGACGGACTGTTGCGGGCGATGCTCAGCTCCAGCCGTTGCGTCAGGCTCCCCAGGCTCGGCCACTCGTGCGCGGACACCCTGAAGCTGCCCAGGACCGCGGCCACCGTCTGCACCGCGTCCAGGCCCTTGCCTCGTACGTCCCCGATGATCGCCCGTACGCCGAACGGGGTCTCGCACACGTCGTAGAGGTCTCCGCCGACCAGTGTTCCTCCCTCGCCCGCCGCGTAGTAGCCGACGGCCCGAAGCCGCCCGAGCCTGTCCGGGACCGGTCGCAACAGGGCACGCTGCATGGCCTCGGCCGCCGAATGGGCGCGCGTCAGGTGCTGCTCCGCCCGCTCCCGCTGCCAGGACTGGACCGTACTGGCAATCCCGATGAGCAGCGTCGAGACGTACAGCGCGATGTGATGCTGCTCCGCGAAGTGCCCGGGACGCCGTGCTGCCATCCACAGCTGCAGCCCCAGGCAGACCACCGCCGCCAGGGCCGTGCCTCGGGGCCCGCGGGTCGCCGCGGTGATCGGCGGCACGGCGATGAGCAGGAAGCTCACGGGCTCCTTGCCGTGGATGACCAGATCCGCCACGACGTCGGCCACGACGGCGGCCAACGGCAGCCACCAGAGCCATGCCTGCCCGAGGGGCGCACGCCACAACTCGGCAGGCTCCGGCTGATCCGTACTCTCTCCGCCCGCATGAGGGTGATGTGGAGGCATATCCGCACCATAAGATCCCGCGCCTCCCCTCATCCGGAACGCGGCAGGCCGTGTCACGGGCGGGGAACCCTCCCGGTCGGGCAGGCACGACGCACGCAGATGCTCGCGGTCCCGCCGACGAACGGGACCGCGAGCTCACGGACGGTGTGCCCACGAGGGGGCACGGGGAACGGCGGGTCTCAGGCCGACGGCAGGGTCCACTTCTGCGCCGCGGTCTGGTTGCAGGTGTAGATCTGCAGCCGGGTGCCTTCCGTGCCGGACGAACCGGGATCGTCCAGGCAGAGACCGGAATGAGGGTTCGTCAAGGAGCCGCCGGCGGCCGTCGTCCACTGCTGGGCTCCGGTGCCGTTGCAGGTGTACAGCTGGACGAGCGTGCCGTTGGTCGTCCCGCTGTTCGTCACGTCGAGGCACTTGCCCAGCATGCGCAGGGTGCCGTCGGCCGCGACCGTCCAGTCCTGGGCGTAGGTGCCGTTGCAGGTCCACAGACGGATCGCGGTGTGGTCGTCGGTGCCGGAGTCGGCGTCGTCGATGCACAGCGCCGAGTTCACCCCGGACTTGACCGGACCCACCCGTGGTTTCGGCGGGGCGGTGGTGTCACCGGGGTAGGAGGGCGGGGCCGCCGACGCGCCCGTGGCCCAGCCGGTGTTCGGGCTGGTGCCGAGCGTGTAGCCGAGCGTTCCTCCGGAGGTGATCGCGCTCGTCGGTGCGTAGGCGTTGTTCCACGGGGACCCGTTGAACGTCGCGGACTGCACGTAGGGTGCGTCGTCCGCCGCGCCGTCGCCGTTGATCGTCAGGGTCTTGCCTGAGGGCAGGGTGATGACGGCCTGGGTGAACAGGGGCGAGCCGAGGGCGAGGTCCGACGTGCCCGGTGTCATGGGGTACATGCCCAGCGCGGACCAGACGTACCAGGCGCTCATCGCCCCGAGGTCGTCGTTGCCGTCGGCGAGGCCGTCCGGGGCGTCGGACCAGATCTGGTCCTGGATCGAGCGCACGGTTCCCTGTGTCTTGTAGGGCTCACCGATGTAGTCGTACTCCCAGGGCAGTTCGATGCTGGGTTCGTTGCCGACCCACGCGTAGCCGTGGTCGCCGGTGTAGCTGCGAAGCACGGTGTCGAGGTAGTCGCTCATCACCTTGTTGCCGCCCTTGGCGGCGGCGAGCCCGGCCACGTTGAAGGGAACCATGCCGGAGTAGATCCACGAGTCGGCCTCCACCATGTCCGTGCCGCTGGTGGGGCCGAAACCGCCGGTCCAGGAACCGTCGGCGTTGCGCGGCTGGACGAACCCGGAGGCCGGGTTCAGCACATTGCGCCAGTCCTGCGCACGATGGGCGTACGTCTGCCGGCTCTGGGTGTCGCCGAGGGCACCGGCGAAGGCGGAGAGGGCGAAGTCCGCCGTGCCGTACTCCAGGGTCGTGGCCACCGGACCGTAGAAGTTGCAGCAGCCGTACGTGCCGTTGTGGGGTTCGTAGCCCGGGTTGTCGAGGTAGTTCAGTCCCGGCCGGTCGTTGTTCGGTGTGCTCGCCTGTTTCAGCAGGCCGGCCAGCGCCTTTCCGGTGTCGAAGTTCCGCGCGCCGAAGGCGTGGTAATCGGCGATGATCGCTGCCGCCGGGTCGCCGACCATGACGTAGGACTCGCCGTTGTACTCCGACCACTTGGGGAAGAGCCCGGTCTGGGCGTAGTCGTCGGTCATCGACTGGGCGGTGTCGGAGGCGACCTGAGGACTCACCAGCGCCTCGAGCTGGGCCTGGGAACGGTAGATGTCCCAGCCGGAGTAGTTCGCGTAGGCGGCCTTGTGTCCGGCGTCGACGGTGTGCGTCCTGCCGTCGAACCCGTAGTACTGGCCGTTGGTGTCGCTGATGACGTTCGGGTGCAGCAGCGAGTGGTACAGCGCCGTGTAGAAGATCTTCTGCTGGTCCGCCGTGCCACCGCCGATCCGTACCTTGCCCAGCGCATCGTCCCAGGCCGCGTGGGCCGCGGCGCGGACGTCGTCGAAGTTCCATCCGGTGTTCTCGGCGCTGCGGTTGGCGACCGCGTTCGCGACGGAGACGTAGGAGATTCCGACCTTGGCCTGGACGAGCGGGTTCGTGGTCGTGTCGAACGTGACGTGCCCGTTCGACGCCGCGGCGGCCGCGGTCGCGCCGTGGGGCACGGCCGTGTCGCCGCGCGGCTTGGGCATGGAGCCGTGCAGGCGCGGCTTGTTCGGCTTGTCCGGCTCGTTCTTGCCTGCGCGGCGGGACGGCGGCGCGGACGGTTTCGTCCGCGGGGCGAGCGTGCTGCCGCTCGTGGTGAACGGCCGGTCGAAGACCATGTCGAAATAGACGGTGTAGGTGTTCCCGGCGCCGCAGAATCTCCCGCTGGTGACCCGGCCGCTGACCTCGGTGCCCGAGACGACGTTGAACTGCGTCGAGCTGCCGCCGTTCTGACTGCCGGCCAGTTTGAGGATCAGGTTGGCCTGGGAGGTCGCGGGGAAGGTGAAGCGGGCCATGCCGCTGCGCGGGGTGGTGGTGAGTTCGGTGGTCACCTTGTTGTCGAGGGCAACCTTGTAGGAGCCGGCCGAGGCGGACTCCTTGGCGTGCGAGAAGGAGTCCGTCGCCGCGTTGTCGACGGCGCCCACCGTGGGCAGCACCGGGACGTCACCCGCGGCGCCGCAGCCCGGTCCCGCGATGTGGGTGAGGCTGAAGCCCGTGATCGAGGAGTCCTTGTACTCGTACCCGCCGCCGGGCGGCCGCGACGAGGTGTCGGGGCTCCACTGCACCATGCCGAAGGGAACGTCCGCGCCGGGAAAGTCGTTGGCGTCGTTGGACGTACCGATGAAGGGGTTCACCAGGTCCGCCGGTGACGACACGAGGTGAACCGCTCGCGCGGGAGCCGCCCAGGCGACCGGAGCGGGCAAGGCGTACGCGCCCAGGAGGGCGGCGCCGGCGGCAGCGCCCAGGGCCGTTCTGATCCGATGACCGCGAGGCGGTCTTCTGCGCGTACCAGGCCGGTGGCCACCGGCCGGAGTCGAGAACATCGCGATCTGCCTCCTGAGGGGGATGCGTTGGGGAGCACACCGAGCCGGACGGACGCAATGGACTGCCGACAACGTTGTCCCCCGGCATCTTGAGATCACCGTGACAACGTTGTCCAACCTTGACCGAATTTTTTCGACCGAACGAGCACCGCAGAGAACTCGGATCGCAGCCCGCCTCTCCAACTGCCGGACGCCACACCGGCTCGGAGCACTGTCGCAACGTAGCCACGGGCCGTGCCCGCGTCAATACCGCCCCATCGCACCGTGGTCACTGAGCGCGGAACCGGAACCCGGCGCCGTTCAGGCGGAGTTGGTGCGGCGGAACCCGGCCCGCAGACCGACGGCCGTTCCCCCGAGCGGCCCTGCCCGGGAACCCGTCTACTCCCGTTGGGCCGAGGCCAGCCGTACGTCATGATCAGCGCATGACCGAGATCGTACTGATGTCAGATCCCCGGATTGCCGTCATCCCCGTGGTCGACTGCGGTGAAAGGATGCTCCACGTCCGGCTGGAGGAGTCCATCGCCGTCGATCCGCGCAAGGACGACCGGTCCGGCGCGTTCGCACACCTGCGGGAAGGCGTCCTTGCCCGCCTTCTGAAGGCTCAGGAGTTCCTGCCGGACGGTGTCCGTCTGCTGTTCGTCGAGGGGTACCGGCCGCCTGCCCTCCAGCGTCTCTACTTCGAGCGGTACGCCGACGAGCTGCGGGCGGACAATCCGGGCTGGTCCGCGGAACAGGTGCGCGCGGCCACGAGCCGCTATGTGTCACCGCCCGAGATCGCTCCGCACAGTGCCGGCGCAGCAGTCGACCTCACCCTCATGTCCGCCGACGGCCAGGAACTCGACTTGGGGACGCGGGTGAACGCCACTCCGGAAGAGAGCGACGGCGCCTGCTACACGAACGCCCGCAACATCCCGCCCCAAGCCCGCGACAACCGGCGGACGCTCGGCGATGCTCTGACGGCCGCGGGACTGGTCAACTATCCGACCGAGTGGTGGCACTGGTCGTACGGCGACCGGTACTGGGCCCTTGCCACCGGCGCGGAGCACGCGATCTACGGACCGCAGGAGCAGGCTTGAGTCTCCCTCAGGGGGAGACGTGAAGGTGAGGTCATGGACGGCGCCACCCTCTACTCGATCGGTGAACTGGCCCGACGCACAGGGCTGACGGTCAAGACCATCCGGTTCTACTCCGATCGCGGCATCGTGATGCCCACCGACCGCACCCCCGCGGGCTATCGCCGCTACGGTCCCCAGGCCGTCGCCCGACTGACCCTGGTACGGACACTGCGCGAACTCGGACTCGGCCTCGACGTGATTCGCCAGGTCGTGGACAGAGAGCTGACGCTCGGTGACGTCGCCGAGCGGCACGCAGCCGCGCTGCAGGTGCAGATCGCCACCCTGCGGCTGCAGCGGGCCGTGCTGGCGGCCGTCGCCAGGCGCAGACCCACCCCTGAGGAGATGGAACGCATGCACCAGCTGGCCCGACTCTCCGGAGCCGAACGCCGACGACTGACCGACGGCTTCTTCGACACCGTCTTCGACGGGCTGGACCTCGGTGCCGGCCTCTGGGCGGCTCGACGCTCCATGACACCCGAACTGCCTGACAACCCCACGGACGAACAGATCGAGGCATGGGTGGAGCTGGCGGAACTGACACTGGATCCGGACTTCCGCGACCATGTACGGGGCACGGCGGAACAGCACGCAGCGGGACACTCCGACAGCGGATCCACGCCGCCGCGCCGAGATGTCGTCGCCGTCGTCCGTGACCTCGCCACAGCAGCCGTCGAAACGGGGATCGCACCGGAATCACCCCGGGCCGATCCCGTCGTCGGGGCGCTGAGCTCAGGCTGTGCGCGCGTCCTGGGCCGCTCCGACGACTGCGAGCCGCACCGATGGCTTCTGCCGCGCTTGGAAGCCGCGAACGACCCGCGCCGGGACCGGTACTTCCACCTCCTCGCCGTCATCAACGGGTGGCCCGCCCCGCAGTCTCTGGCACCGGCGCTCGACTGGTCCGTCAGGGCACTGCGCGCACGGACAGCACGATGACACGTAACCCTCACCACACCGGTGTGCGGCACTGCCCGGCCCGGACCAGCACGGACCGGACCGGGCAGTGCCGTGACGTGCTTCTTCCACTTCCGCGCGCCGACGGCGCGGGAAGAGAAACACCTGCTCCTGGGCTGTGGACCGGTTCGGGAGGTGCGCGACGGGCGTACCGTCGCAAGTGGCCGATCAACAGGGAGTGAGCAGGCCGGTGTTCGCGGCACCGGTCGGGAAGGTACGTCTGTGCTCAGTGCAGTCGACTCCGGCGCCACCACCATCGACGGCTCCCGCACGGGCGCCCTCGTCCGTGCGGGAGCCCGCTTCGACCACGGTCGCCTCTTCGAACTCGGCGGGGTGACCGCAGTATGAGCCGACTCACGCCCGCAGAGGCACCATGGATGGTTCTGGTCGGCCCGGCCGGCACCGGAAAGACCACCCTCGGCCGGGAGATCGCGGCAAGGGTGCACAGACCGTTCGTCGACCTGGACGCTTCCGCGGAGACGTATTACGCGCAGGTGGGATGGAGCATCGCACGACTTCGTGAGCGCATCGCCGCCGTCGGGCGGCTCGCGGCCGAGGCCGAGTGGGAACCGGCCCGGGCGCATGCCGTGGCATGCGCCGTCACCGACCACCCGGACGCCGTGATCGCGCTCGGTGCAGGCCACACCAGCTACTCCGACCACCAGCACCTGGCCACGGTCCGCAGCGCTCTGGGGCCGTGCCGAAACGTGATCCGGATCCTGCCTTCCCCCGACCGCGACATCTCACTGACCGTCCTGCGCCGGCGCTGCACGACGAGCAAGGGCCGTTCCTGGGTCATCGACGGGCACGACTTCCTCGCCGGATGGATCGACGACCCCGGCACCCGGACGGTCGCGACGCGGACTGTCCACACCCTGGGCGAGACGCCCGCCCAGACCGCGGCACGGCTGCTCCGCAGCACCTGATCAGACAGGGCGGACGCACCCGCTCGTCAGACACTGACATGTGGGTTCCCATGGGTTCTCACAAGGCCTGTCCCCTCCCCCTGTTCCCGGCATCAGTGGCGCGCTCGGTGCGAGCAGGGCCAGGTTGCGGGGCCTTCCGGGGGAAAACCCCCGGAAGGTGCACGGGCCAGCCCTCGTGTGCATACGGTGGCTGGCACGCTGTTTCGGGTCGGCAGGCCTCCCGAGAATTTGAGGCATGACGACTTCCCCCGATGCCTCTGTGGCAACCCGTACCCCGGCCGTCGGTGCGGGCACGTCCGGCCGCCGCGCCGGCAGCGACTTCGCCGGACTGTCCCAGCGCATCACCGAGGCCGGGCTGCTGAAACGACGCCCCGGCTACTACACGGTGCGGCTCGGTCTGGTGATCACGCTCTTCGCCGCGGGCTGGGGAGTCTTCTTCGCTCTCGGCGACACCTGGTGGCAACTGGCCGTCGCCGCCTTTCTGGCCGTGGTGTTCGGACAGGTCGCCCTGGTGGCGCACGACCTGGCCCACGGTCAGGTCTTCCGGCGCCGCCGCCACAGCGAGATCGGAGGACTGCTGTTCGGCAACCTCGGTGTCGGGATGAGCTACGGCTGGTGGATGAACAAGCACACCCGCCACCACGCCCATCCCAATCATGAGGAGCTCGACCCCGATGTCGCTCCGGACATCCTGGTGTGGTCCACCGAACAGGCCCGCGCCAGCAGCGGCCTGGCCCGCCTCGTCGGTGGTCACCAGGCATTCCTGTTCTTCCCCTTGCTGACCTTGGAAGGCTTCAATCTGCATGTCGCGGGTCTGCGGGCGCTGCGCTCGCCGTCGATGAAGAACCGGCTGCTGGAGGCCGCTCTGCTCCTGGTGCACATCGCGGGTCTCCTGTCCGCCCTGTTCCTGGTGCTCTCGCCGGGCAAGGCGGTGGCGTTCCTCGCCGTGAACCAGTGCCTGTTCGGCGTCTATCTGGGCTGCACCTTCGCTCCCAATCACAAGGGCATGCCCACGATGACCGGCGCACAGCAGCTCGACTTCCTGCGACGCCAGGTCCTGACGTCCCGCAACGTGCGCGGGGGCTGGTTCACCGACGTGATGCTGGGTGGGCTCAACTACCAGATCGAACACCACCTGTTCCCGAGCATGCCCACGCGCCACCTGCGCCGGGCCCAGGCGATCGTGCGGGCGTACTGCGTGGAGATCGGGGTGCCGTACCACGAGACCGGACTGATCGAGTCCTACCGCGAAGCCCTGACACACATGCATCGGGTGGGAGAGCCGATCAGGCAGCGGCGCAGGGCCTGACGAAACCGTCCAGGGCTCGGCGCGCACTCCCCCGCAGCGGCGCAGGCGCCCGCAGCGGAGTGCGCCGCCGTCCACCTCGTGGCCCCGGCGTCAGCCATGCGCCGTTCGGATGCGCGGTCAAGGGAATCTCACTGCGCCGTGAACGTCGGGCCCTCTCGCGTGTCAGGCTGCCACCGAGCGCCCCCTGCACCGGTCCGGGCCAGGTTCAGCGCAGGAGGCAGCGCCCCCGTGGCCGCCCACGAAGACCCCCTCACTGGGGCACCGGGGTTGCGGCCACCGCCTGCCAGGACCGCTACATGACGCCGGCCGAGCAGCTGATCTTTTCTGGCGTGCTGCAACGGCTCGGCCGGTGTCCGGGACCCGGCCGGCTGGTGCTGGACATCGGGTGCGGAACCGGCGCGGTCGCGGCCCGGCTCGCGGGCGCCGGGGAGTGGACGGTCCAGGCAACGGCCCCGTCGGAGGACATGCTGGCCGTCGCTCGCGCCGACCGACCGCACCGGCCGTTCGACGGATGCACCCTGCCCTGGCTCGCCGACGACAGCGTGGATGCCGCCGTGTGCTGCCTGGTGTACTGCACCGACCCGGACGACGACCGGCTGGCCGTGCTCACCTCCGAGATCCACCGCGTCCTGTGGCCCGGCGCCCCCTGCCTCATCGCCGACCTCAACCCCGCAGCGACCGGCGTCGCCTTCTCCACGCTGCGCCACGGCGAGGCGGGAGCCGTGTACACCGACGGCGAGCCGGTGCGCACGGTGCTGCGCCGGCGCGACGGCAGCACGATGACCGGTGTGACCCACCACCGCTCTCTCGACCGGTACCGGTCCTTCCTGACCGAGGCAGGGCTGCCCTCCCCGACGGTGGACCTGCCCACCCTTCCTGTGGACGACCATCCGGAGGACGCCCCGGCCGGGACCCGGACCGCCCCCTACATGATCCTGACGACACACGCCGCCGGGAGCGGGCGCCCCGGGCCAACCGGGTGAGCCCCCAGGGCGGTCGGCACCCGGGCGGTGTCCGGGTCTCCTGAGGATCGAGCCGCCCCCGCTCCCCCACCAGGCGCGATACCTGAACGGCATCATCCCTGCTCAACAGGTATTGGACGCCGCGTCGGCGCGGCGGTGGGGTAGAGGGGCGATCGACATCGGCCCCGGACCGGATCCCTGGATCGCGGATCCCGACCTGTCCGGGCAAGGCGAGGAGTGTGTCCCATGGCCGACTTCGGGCTGCCCGACCCGGTGGTTCAGACCACCGGCGCGCGTGAGGTCGCGCGCGACCTGGTGGTCGTACCCGACCGGAACGTGCAACTGGTGCCGAACATCGGGGTCATCGGCGGGAAACACTCGGTCCTGGTGGTCGACACGGGACTGGGGCCGGAGAACGCCGAGACCGTGCTGGCGTTCGCCCGCGACTTCGCCGAGGGGCGCAAGCTGTACCTGACCTCGACCCACTTCCACCCCGAGCACGCGTTCGGCGCGGACGTCTTCGCCGGCGAGGCGACGTATCTGGTGAACAGGGCGCAGGCCGAGGACCTGGCCGTCAAGGGCGCCGGGTACCTCTCGATGTTCCGCGGCCTGAGCACAACCGTCGCCCAGCGCCTGGAAGCCTCGCAGGTGCCCACGCCGGACGTCGTCTACGAGGAGTCCCACGACCTCGATCTCGGCGGCAGGGTGGTGCGTCTGCGGGCCGTCGGCCGCGCGCACAGCAAGGGCGATCAGGTGATCACCGTCCCCGATGCCGATGTGCTGTTCACCGGCGATCTGGCCGAGACCGGACAGTTCGCGATCTTCCCTTGGTTCCCGCCGCACGACACCGATGTGAGCGGCCTGCGCTGGATCGAGGTCATGGCCCGGCTGGTGGCGGCCCGGCCGCGGACCGTGGTCCCGGGCCACGGCGGGGTCGGCGGCACCGAGGTGCTTGAGGGCGTACTCGACCACCTGCGGGAACTGCGCGACGAGACCTGGGCGCGCCGCGACTCGGCGATGAGCCGCGAGACGATCGTGGAGGAGGTCCGCGCGGTACTCGTCGAGCGGCACCCCGAGTGGGCGGGCCGGGAGTGGATCGGCCCCGCCGTCGCGTGCCTGTGCGGCGAGCACGCGACGTAAGGGGATCCGGCGGGGAGCGGCAGGATCGGGAGGTTCCACCGCTCGACGGTCACTCCCCCGAAGTGGCTGCGCCGAGGGGACCGGAGTTGCCGACGGCTGTGGCGAGCATGCACGTGTCACTCACAACGATGAATCCGGTGCTGGTATATGAGCCAACCTCACGCCTGCTTCTACGCTCTTCAAGGACAGCGGCCCGGAGGGGACGTGAGGTTCCGGAAGGGTTCGTCGGACCCGCGCCGGTGTGGACCGAGTGCCACGCGGGGCGTCACTCCCGGACCGTGACGGCCCCTCATGCCAAGGCGATGCCTTCCGCTTTCGTCACACACAGTCGCCGGGAGTCGTCACTGACCGCGCGGCGGGGTGCGCCCGCAAGAGCGGGTCAACCCCCCGGTAATGCACATGAGTTGTAACTACAACCACATGGCCAGAAGTCGCCATGACTGCCTTGCGTGCCGCTTCCGGCCTCGCTGAGCATGAGGGTCGTCCGGAAATCCGTGATCGGCCGGTGTACTCGGCCGTGCGCGAGGAAGGGCCCGCACGCTTCATGCAGACTCAGTCACCCGATCCCACCACCACCGTCGCCCTCGCGGGAGCCGAGTTCGGCTGGGGCAGCACCGGCAAACTCAGCGCCCTGATCGCGACTCTCCGTGACCGGTCACCGGTTCCGCTGCGCTTCGTCGGCATCGCCTCCGGACTGAGCCGCACGCTCCTGTCGGCGCACGGCATCGACCGCTGGTACGACGCGCCCGCCGACGACAGCCAGGCGGTCGCGGACGTGGTGCGCCGCGAGGACGTGCGTGCCGGGCTGGTCGTGCTGGAGGGCCCGGCGGCCGTCGCGTTGGAGGACGCCGGCGTCCCCACGGCCTTCGTCGACAGCCTGCCGTTCCTGTGGACCAAGGGGGATCGGGACTCGCTCCCGACCGACGTGTCCGTGTACTGCGCCCAGCGGTGCGTCGATCTGCCCGACGAGTGCCGGGACGTGCTCGCCTCGATCACGAACCTGCGATGGGTGGAGGCGGTCATGGCGGTGCCGGACCAGGCGCGGCCCGCCGCTTCACCGGGCGGCCCCGTCCCCGGGATGCCCGCACGCCGCGCGCTGGTCAGCCTCGGCGGACTGCGTTCACCGACTCTCACCGACTGGACCTCCTACCCGCGCCTGGTCGTACCCGCGGCGCTCGGAGCGCTGGAGTCCGTCGGCATGGCGGAGGTCCATGTCGCGGGCAACCTCCCGGCCGGGTTCGCCGCAGACGTGGACCACTCCTCGCCGATGCACGTCACCTACGGCCCGCTCGGGCACGAGGCCTTCCTGGAGCGGCTGGCGGACACCGACGTCCTGCTCACCTCGCCGGGGCTCACCACCTTGCTGGAGGCCGGTGCGCGGGCCACACCCACCGTGTGCCTCCCGCCTCAGAACCTCAGCCAGATCTTCAACGGCCGCTTCCACAGCCGGGCGATCGGCGCGGACGTCCGAGTCCGCTGGCCCGACCGGGTCTTCGCCGAGGACGACGTCCTGCGCGACCGCACGACCGCCGAGGAAGCGGCACTCCGGCCGATCTACGCGGGCATCGCCACCGCGGCCGACGAGGACGCGGTACGGACCCGGGCCGAGGTGCGCGACGGCATCCTCGCCGCGCTGCTCCGCGCGGACGCCGGCGCCTGCTGGCCCGCTCTCGCCGACACGGTCGGCCGCAACGGCGCGGCCCAGGTCGCCGACCACGTCCTGGACCTCGTCCTGCGCACGCCGACCGCGGCCCGCGGCTGAGCGGACGACCACCCACCGGCCGCCACCGGACCACAGGAGGGTTCCGCCATGACCTTGCACCCGGCGTCCCGGCCCAGCGGGCCGCAACGACACGGCAGCACACGCCGGAGATACCTGTTCATCCGCCTGCTGGAAGCCTGCAACGCGGACTGCTTCATGTGCGAGTTCGCGCTCTCCCGGGACACGTTCCGGTTCTCCGTCGAGGACTTCGACGAGTTGCTGCCGCGGGCCGTGGAGGCCGGGGTCGGCTACATCCGCTTCACGGGCGGCGAGCCGCTGATGCACGCGGACGTGGCGGAACTGGTGCGCCGGGGCACCGACGGGGGCATGAAGATGTCGGTCATCACCAACGGCATGATGCTGCCGCGGCAGATCGAGCGGCTGGCGGATGCGGGCCTCGCCCAGGTCATCGTGAGCCTCGACGGCGGTTCGGCCGCGACCCACGACGTCTACCGGCGTTCCCCGGGCATGTTCGACAACGGCCTGCGCGGGCTGCGCGCCGCCGCCCGGCTCGGCGTGCTGCCGCGGGTGAACAGCGTGGTGGGGCCGCACAACTACACCGAGATGCCCCAGCTGCAGCAGGTCCTCACCGAAACCGGGGTGCAGCAGTGGGAACTGTCCGCCCTGAAGCTCGAACGCGCGATCCGCTATCCCGATCCCGACCACCTGCGGGCGCTGTGCGACCCGATCTACGACGCGGACCCCGAGCGGGTGCTGGTCCCCCTCGGCAAGCGGTTCTACGGGGACACCCCCGAGGAGCAGGAGCGGTACTTCTCGGACTCCGTCACACCGCGGGCGAGCGAACCGCTGTGCCACGTCGTCGACGACGTGATCTACCTCGACGGCAAGTACGACCGGGCGTACGCCTGCAGCTGCCTGCCGCACCGCGCGGGGGACGACGAACCGGGCGGTGCTCCGCTGCGTGAGGACGGTGTCATCCGGCTGGACACGCCGGCCTTCCATGCCCATGCGGACTTCTTCCGCACCGAGGGGCCGCGCGTGTGCAACGGCTGTTCGGCGACGGCGGCCGGGTACAGCGACGACGTCGCCCGGCTGGGCGGCGCACGGCCGTGGCAGTACTGACCGACCCGGCCCGCCCGGGTCCCCATCGGTCCAGGCGACAGGAGAGAGATGCCCGCCAACGGCGAAGGAGAGTTCTGGGCGCACGGGCCGGCACCGGCACGCCGGCGCCTGCTGCTGGTGGCCGCCCCCCGGCGGCTGGACTCGGTGACCGCGCGTCGCCGGGTCGCCGCCCACCTGCGCGAGATGGACCTGGTCGAGGAGACCGGGGGGACGGAGGGAAGGGAGCGGATCCGGAAGGACACGGGCCGTCCGGACGCCGCCCTGGTGTGCGACCTTCCCGCCGTGGCGCGGGAACTGACCGAGCGCGCAGTGCCGGTGGTGTATCTGCACTCCGGGTACCGGTCCCAAGGACTGCCCGCTGTCACTGCGGCCGCCGTGCGCGCGCACACCCCCGCATGGCTGCCGGGCCCCCGGCCGGCAGGTCCGGACGGTGCCCGCCCCGCGGGCCTGCTCGCGCCGTCCCGGCTGACGCGGGACAGAACCCGGATGGGCTGCCTGCTGCTCGTTTCCGGACACCGGGTGCCCGGCCACGACCTCGCCCCCTTCGCCGAAGGACTCCTGCGCACCGTGGCCGAGGAGGCGGTACGTCGCACCGGCCGGTGCGACGTGGTGTGCGACGGCG
>NZ_JBFAET010000150.1:0-22203 GCF_040642095.1 Streptomyces sp. NPDC020362 | reverse complement strand
TTCTGCCTGCCCACCCGCCGGCCCGACCAGGTCGGCCGAGGAGCCGGGGTCCGCGGCACGGCCGGCTTCGAGGAGGCCGGCCGGACGGCAGCCGGCCGGTGGACCCCCGTGGCACCGGCCTCCCGCCCCGGCGGCCGGAGGCGAATTGCGGGCCAGTGGGTACCTGTTCACGCCTCCCGCAGCGCCTTGGCGACCGTGCCCTCACCGGTCACCGTGACCCGCCCGGCCCGGACGGCTTCCGGCAGCCGCACCTCCCCGCGGGCGACGGCCGCGCAGGTCCCGGCGTCCATGACGAGCCGTGCGTCCGCCACGCCGGGCGCGGGTCCGTCGCCGTAGACCGGCCCGTCCTCGGCGCCGACGCGCAGATGGAAGTCCCCCTCCTCCAGCCGGACTTCGACGAGCCCCTCGCCGTCCAGGGCACGCAGCAGGGGCAGCGCGAACCAGTGGGCGCGCACGGCGTCCGTGGGCCGCCGCTCGCCCAGTTCGGCCTGCCCCCACTCCCCCAGCGCCTGCAGTACCGGCAGCAACTGCCGCCCTCGCTCGGTGAGTTCATAGACGTAGGCGGCGCCCGGCGGGGGCAGCCGCCGCCGGGTGGTCAGCCCGTCGCGTTCCATGTCCTTCAGCCGTGAGGCGAGGACGTCCGTGCTCACCCCGGGCAGGTCCGCGTGCAGGTCCGTGTAGCGGCGGGGGCCGGCGAGCAGCTCCCGGACGATCAGCAGGGTCCAGCGGTCGCCGACGAGGTCGAGCGCACGGGCTGCGGAGCAGTACTGGTCGTAGCTTCGGCGAGGTGGCATGCGACGCAGTCTAGACGGGTTGTTGGACTTTCCAAGCTCTCACTTGGTAAAACCAAGCAACACGAGTTTCCGGAGGGGCGCAATGGAGTTCCGGCAGTCGAACAAGCTCAGCGAGGTCTGTTACGAGATCCGCGGCCCGGTGATCGAGCACGCCAACGCACTGGAGGAGGCGGGCCACAGCGTGCTGCGCCTGAACACCGGCAACCCCGCGCTGTTCGGCTTCGAGGCGCCCGAGGAGATCCTCCAGGACATGATCCGGATGCTCCCGCAGGCGCACGGCTACACGGACTCCCGTGGCGTCCTCTCGGCCCGCCGTGCGGTCGCCCAGCGCTACCAGAGCCTCGGCCTGGAGGTGGGCGTCGACGACGTGTTCCTCGGCAACGGCGTCTCGGAGCTGGTGTCCATGGCCGTGCAGGCGCTCGTCGAGGACGGTGACGAGATCCTGATCCCGGCGCCGGACTTCCCGCTCTGGACGGCGGTGACGACCCTGGCCGGCGGCAAGGCGGTCCACTACGTGTGCGACGAGCAGGCCGAGTGGAACCCCGACCTGGCCGACATGGCGTCGAAGATCACCGACCGCACCAAGGCCGTGGTCATCATCAACCCCAACAACCCCACCGGAGCGGTGTACCCGAAGGAGGTCGTGGAGGGCATCCTCGACCTGGCACGCCGCCACGGCCTGATGGTCTTCGCCGACGAGATCTACGACCAGATCCTGTACGACGACGCCGTCCACCACTCGGCCGCCTCCCTCGCCCCCGACCTGGTGGTCCTCACCTTCTGCGGCCTGTCGAAGACGTACCGGGTGGCGGGCTTCCGCTCCGGCTGGCTGGTCGTCACGGGTCCGAAGCAGCACGCAAAGGACTACCTGGAGGGCCTGACCATGCTGGCGTCCATGCGGCTGTGCGCCAACGCGCCCGCCCAGTACGCCATCCAGGCCGCCCTCGGCGGCCGCCAGTCCATCCGTGAACTCGCCGCGCCCGGCGGGCGGCTGTACGAGCAGCGGAACGTGGCCTGGGAGAAGCTCAACGAGATCCCGGGAGTGTCCTGCGTCAAGCCCAAGGGCGCGCTGTACGCCTTCCCGCGCCTGGACCCCAAGGTCCACCGGATCCACGACGACGAGAAGTTCGTCCTGGACCTCCTGCTGCGCGAGAAGATCCAGGTCGTGCAGGGCACGGGCTTCAACTGGCCGGCCCCCGACCACTTCCGCATCCTCACCCTGCCGCACGCGGAGGACCTGGAGGCGGCGATCGGGCGGATCGGGCGGTTCCTCGGCGGGTACCGGCAGTGACCGGGAGCCCCGGGCCGGGACCGGGCCGCCGACGCCACGGCCGGCGGCCCTGAGGCCTCACCCCGCGAGCCGGTCCAGTTCCTCGCCGATCGCCGCACGCAGGGCATCGTGGCGCGGACCGAGCACATGGGTGTCGTCGCCCCAGGTCTCCCGGGGGTACAACCACACGGGGAGACCCACGAGATCGGCCGGCTCCCACTCGTACCGGGGCCACACGTGTGCGTGCAGGAACGCGTCCGTGTTGCCGAGGATCTCCAGGTTCACCCGCCGGAACGCCGGGTCCAGCCGCCTGCAGGCACGCTCGACGGCCTCGCCGAGCCGGTCCATGCCGTCCAGGAAGCTCATCCGCCCGGCCTTCGGCAGGTCCGACAGCCGCCCCACGGCGGGGTCGTCCGCCAGCAGCACCGAGTACCCGGGCAGGAACTGGACGTCCCCGATCACCGCGAACCCCGCGTCCAGGCGCCGCAGCACCGTGGGGTTCTCCCCTCGAAGGGCACTGCCGATCCGGTCCTTGCGCCAGTTCTCCGTCATGGTCCGACCCTAGGAACTGCCCCGGACCACCCCGCATCCGGGGGCCTCGTGCGCCGCGGTGGAGCCTCCACGGCCGCGCCGTGCCGGGAACGGCCGACCGACGCCATCGGTCCTGCGGGGTGCGGCCGGGTGACGAACCGCACTCTGCACCGACCCCTGATCCTGCTCGATTCGCGACCGGCAGTCGCACACCCATGCGAAGATCATCTGGGTCCGCCGTCATCCGGCGGCGGGCACGACCAGGGGAATCCTCCGACGTCCACGGCGAAGACGCCCGTGTGCGCGCGTCCGACCAGCGCCGCGCCCACGGCCGCGCGTCCCCCTGGTCCGGCTTTCGTGCAACCAGGGGAATGTACGTGCTGTCGTACCGAAGAAGCCGGGCGGTCCTCACCGTCCTGTCCGTGGCGGTGCTCGGCCTCGCGGCTCCGGCCGCACAGGGCGCGTCGCCCGCACCGGCGGACCCGAAGGCGGACGCGCACACTGACACCGGCGCGGACGCGAAGGCGGGGAAGGAAGCCCGGGAAGCCGCCCGTTACTGGACGGCGCGGCGGATGGCGAACGCCCGGCCGCTGGACGAGGCCCGGTCGGCGCCGTCGGCGTCGGGCAGGCCGGGTTCGGCGGCGGCCGCGGCCAGGCCGACGGGCACGCAGTTCGGCGGGACCCCTCTCGTCGGAACGTTCTTCGGCTCGGGCGGACCGGGCGGCACCGCCTGGCACTGCACCGGCAGCGTGATCGCCACCGCGTCGAAGAACATCGTGCTCACCGCCGCCCACTGCGGGCTGAACATGCAGGGCGACTACGTCTTCGTCCCGAAGTTCCTCAAGGGAGCGAACCCCGACCGGCAGCCCTACGGCATCTTCCACGTCCAGCGCATCTTCACCGACCCCCGCTACGTCCCCGACCCGGGCCGGACGACCACCAAGAAGCCCTGGTCGGACCTGGACACCGCGTTCGCCCGGGTCTCGGCGAACCAGCAGGGCACCACCCTCCAGGACGCCGTGGCAGGCGGGCTGACCTTCACCCGGCCGTCCGGGTACACGAACAGGAACGTCACGGTGGTCGGCTACCCGTCGCAGGCGCACAACAGCGCCGGACGCGCCCTGAAGTGCACCGTGCCGACGAAGCAGCTCCCCGGGTACCGGCAGATGTCCATGACCTGCGGCGGCTACTACGGCGGTGTGTCCGGCAGCCCGTGGATCACCGACTACAAGGACGGAGCCACCACCGGCCACGTCATCGGCAACCTCGGCGGCTACAACGGCGGCGGCAACGACGCGAACGTCGACTACATCAGCTACGCCCCGGCGTTCGGAGCCGACGCCGCCGACCTCCTCGCCTGCGCCGTCGCGAACCGGCAGCCGCCGTCCGACCTGCCTCCGTACCCGGGGACCGCGGCCGGGCGACGGGGCGGAACGGGGCCCGGACAGCACTCCGACCTGCTGCTCCACCACGGCACCCGGCCGCCCGCCCACCAGTAGATTCCAGGGGGAACGATGCGAGCGACGACTTCTCCGGCCTCGGCCGTGTGCATCCTCGTCGCCGGACTGGCCCTGACGGCCTGCGGCACCACCGTCGAGGCGCACGACACGAGGCTGGGCAACTGCCGCACCGGTTCGCTGAAGTGGACGCTGGTCCTGCTCGGCAGGGACAGGGGCGACAGCCGGCACGGCGCGCGACTGACGGCCCTCAACAAGGGCCCGGACACCTGCGTGTTCGACGGCTACCCGGGCCTCGAGATCCACAACGGGAAGGCGGAGACCATCGACGGCGCCGGACACGGGCACCCCGCGTCGTTCCCGCTGGCCGCGCAGGCCTCGGTCGCCGTCGATGTGCACTACAGGCCGTCCGGCACGAAGGGCGCGGGCGTCTACTGCGTGCGCGACACCGAGGCCGTCGTCCGGGCGCCGCACGACACCGACCGCGCCGTGATCCCGGTCCGGGACCGGCACCGAAGGACCGTCGTGATGGACGCCTGCGGCGAAACCCTGTCCCTGGCACCACCGCGCCGCACGGCGCCGGGGAACTGAGGCGGCGGCCCGTCCGGCCCATTCCGCCCTGCGGGCCCCGGCCACTGTGTGGCACGGTGCCCTCAGGGCGAGCGTGCCCGGAAGGTGAGCGGGAAGGGCGCTGACGTGGGTGACCTCTTTCTCGTCCGGCACGGTGAGACCGAGTGGTCCCGGTCCGGACGCCACACCGGCTGGACCGACGTGCCCCTGACCGAGCACGGGCGGGAGGAGGCGCGCCGGCTGGTGCCGCTGATCCGCTCGCACCGGATCGGCGCCGCGTTCGTCAGCCCCCTGCAACGGGCCCGGGAGACCGCCGAACTCATCGGGATCGACGACGCCCGGATCGACGCCGACCTGCACGAATGGGACTACGGGGGCTACGAGGGCGTGACCACCGTGGAGATCCGGCGGACCATGCCCGACTGGTTCCTGTTCACGGACGGGGTGGCGCCGGGCCCGCCCGAGCACCCCGGTGAGAGCCCGGAGCAGGTCGGGGAGCGCGCCGACCGGATGCTCGGCAAGGTGGACGCCGCACTCGCCAACACCGAAGGGGTCGTCGTCCTGGTCGCCCACGGCCACTTCCTGCGCGTCCTGACCGCCCGTCGGCTCGGCCTGCCCCCGCAGCACGGCGCCCTCTTCCAGCTGGCGACGGGCTCACTGGGCCGCCTGGGCACCGAGCACGGGCGGCCGGTGGTGGCGGGGTGGAACATCCGGCCACCCGGCTGACCACGGGGGGAACAGGGCCCCGGCCCGTTGTCGGACCCCGGTCGTAGGCTTCGCATGAGCCGCCCCCTGGCGGTTCCTGGGCGCCGACGCACCGGAGGGAGCACGCCGTGACCCGACCGCCGACCGCCGCGCAGCGACGCGTGATCGACGCCGCCGACCCGGTCACCGGGCGGCTGCGCGGGACGGAGGCACAACTGGTCGCGCTGGTGAAGCGGGGCCTGGCCTTCCGGCATCCGCGGCCGCCGCACGATCACTTCCTCACCCCTGCGGGGCACCGGATACGCGAGGCGGTGCCCGAGGTCCCGGCCGGGCCGGCGCCGTCCGCCGGGGTCTTCGCGGCGCGCGTCGGCGGCGAGGGGGGCGAGGAGACAACCGCGTCCGGCCCGGCCCGGCTGCGGGAGGTGCACAGCGCCTGGCAGGGGCTGCTGGAGCTGCGCCGGATGACCAACCCCGGCGGGGCCACCGACCGCCCGTGCGGCTGGGAGCGGACGCATCTGGTGCGGGCCGCCGCGCTCGCCCTGGAGGCGGCCGGGCACCGGCCGGCGGGCCCGGACGGCGACGGCTACCGGGTGCGGGCGACCCCGCAGCCGGAGGCGGTCGCCGTGCACGGGCCGGACGAGGAGACCCTGCGGTCCTGTGCGGCCACGCTGGAGCGGGCGGGCTGGCAGGCCGGCGCGTACACCGAACCGCGCACCCGGGTCCGCTATCTGCTGGCCTCACCGCGCCGGGTGTGAACCGCGTGACAGGATCGGCGGACCGGAAGAATCGAACGCGAGAAGGGCAGACCGTGTCCGAACCGTTTTCCGTCCGAGTGACCGTCCGCGGCTACGAGACCGACGTGCAGGGTCATCTCAATCAGGCGGTGTACCTCAACTACGCCGAGCACGCCCGCTGGTCGTTGCTCCAGGCCGCCGGGGTGAGCCAGGCCGAACTCGTCGGCCGGGGCGTGGGCCCGGTGACGCTCGAGACGACGATCCGCTACCAGCGCGAGCTGCTCGCCGGTGACGAGGCCGACGTCACCTGTGCGTTCGAGTGGGGCAGCGGCAAGACCTTCCGGATCCTGCAGCAGATACGCAGGGCCGACGGCACAGTGGCCGCCGAGATCACCGCGGTGTGCGGCCTGATGGACCTGAAGGAGCGCAAGCTGCTCACCGACCCCGGGGAGGCGTTCAGGGAGCTGGCGAAGGACGTCGGCCACTTCGGTCTCTAGCCGGCCGCGGTTACTTCGACCTCCGGCCTACCGCGGTTGCTCCGGTCTCCGGCCTCCCGCGGGTACTTCGACCTCTGACCTCCCGCGGTTGCTCCGGTCTCCGGCCTCCCGCGGGCCTACGCGTCGAGCAGCTCGGGCTGGTGCTCGGCGTCGTAGGCCGCCCGTGCCTCGGCGATGTACACCCGGTTGTGCTCGGCCCAGTCGGTCAGCCGCTGCAGCGTCTCGTGCAACTCGTGGGCGACCGACGTGAGTTCGTACTCCACCTTCGGCGGGACCGTCGGGTGCACGGTCCGGGTGACCAGGCCGTCGCGCTCCAGGTTGCGCAGGGTCAGCGTGAGCATGCGGCGGCTGATGCCCTCGATGCCGCGCTCCAGCTCCGTGAAGCGGATGGGTCCCCCGGCGGCCGCGACGAGGATCTGCACGCTCCATTTGCCGGCCACCCTGTCAAGAACCTCACGGATGGGGCAGGCGTGCGCGTTCACTGCCTGGACGGTAACACCGGTGTTCCTCTGGGACATCCGACTGCCTCCTTACGCCGGCCTCCATGGTCACTCACGATGGACTCCGTTACAAATCGTGCACTCAGGTGCACATGAGGAACGGGGAGCCATGTCGACCGCGATCGAGAACAGTCCGTCACCGGCAACGGTGGCACCTTCACGAACATACCCCCGCTGGGCGTCCCTCGCCGTTCTGTGCGCGGGCACACTGATGACGGTCCTGGACGGCAACATCGTCACGGTGGCGATGCCGGCCATCCAGAACGACCTCGGCTTCAGTGGGCCCGGCCTCGCCTGGGTCGTGAACGCGTACCTGATCGCCTTCGGCGGGCTGCTCCTGCTGGTGGGCCGGCTCGGCGACCTGGTGGGCCGCAAGCGGATGTTCACCGCAGGGCTCGCCGTGTTCACCGCGGCCTCGGTGCTGTGCGGGACGGCGACCGGGCAGGGGGCGCTGATCGCCGCGCGGGCCCTGCAGGGGACGGGCGGGGCGATGACCTCGGCCGTGGTCCTCGGCATGCTGGTCGCCCTCTTCCCCGAACCACGGGAACAGGCCCGTGCCATCGCGGTGTTCAGCGCGGTCGGCGCGGCGGGCGGGGCGCTCGGCACCTTCCTCGGCGGCGCCCTCACCCAGGCCCTCAACTGGCACTGGATCTTCCTGATCAACCTGCCGATCGGTGTGGCCGCCTGGCTGGTGGCGGTGCGTGTCCTCGCCCCCGAGCGCGGGGCCGGGCTGGGCAGGGGCGCCGACTGTCCAGGGGCCGCGCTGGTCACGGGAGCGCTGATGCTCACGGTGTACGTCATCGTCGGCGCCGGGAACCGCTCAGTGGCCGCCACCCTGGTCCTGGCGGCCCTGGCGCTCGCCCTGTTCGCGGCTTTCACCCTGCGCCAGGCCCGGGCGGCCCGCCCGCTGCTGCGGCTGCGCCTGTTCCGCTCCCGCCTGCTGTCCGGTGCGAACGCCGTCCAGATGCTGATGATCGCCACGATGTACGGCTTCCAGTTCATCGGTGCGCTGTATCTGCAGCGGGTCCTCGGCTACGGCGAACTGGCGACCGGCACCGCCTTCCTTCCGGCTCCGATCGCCATCGGCCTGCTGATGCTGGGCCTGTCGGCACGGACCGTCGCCCGGTTCGGCGGACACCGGGTACTGGTGGCCGGCCTGGTACTGATCGCCGCCGGGATGGCCCTGCTGAGCCGCGCGCCCGCCGACGGCTCGTACCCCGTCGACGTGCTGCCGCCGCTGCTGTTGCTGTCCGCGGGATTCGCGGCGGCGATGCCCTCGCTGACCGGCCTGGCGATGTCGGGAGCGCGGGAGGAGGACGCCGGACTGGCGTCGGGTCTCTTCAACACCACGCAGGTGGTGGGCGGTTCGCTGGGCCTCGCGGCCCTGAGCGTGCTGGCCGCCGCCCGCACCGAGACCCTGCTCGGCCGCGGCGAGGATCTGATCCCGGCCACGGCCGCGGGGTACCGGCTGGGGTTCCGAGTGGCGACGGGCATCGCCGTGGTGGCGCTGGTGCTGGCGGCGGCGGTGCTGCGGCCGGACGACGAGTGAACGGCGCTCACCCGGCCGCGAACGCCTCCTTGTGGTCCTCGGCCCACTCGCGGAACGACCGGGCCGGCCGGCCCAGCACCTCCGGCACGTCATGGGTGACGAGCGCGTTGCGGCCGTCACGGACGTAGGCGACACCGGTCAGGACGCCCTCCGCCCGCACCTCGTCGAAACCCCAGGCGGAGCGGAGGAATTCACGGGTCTCGTCCCGCGACAGATCCCGTGTGCCGACCGGGCGGCCGAGGACCGAGGCGAGGACGGCGGCCTGCTCCGGGGCGCTGATCGCCTCGGGCCCGGTCAGGGTGTACGTCCGCCCCGCGTGCCGGCCGTCGAGCAGCGCCGACACCGCCACCTCGGCGATGTCGCGCGGGTCGATGACGCCCGACGCCCCGTCACCGGTCAGATTGGGCACCGGCTCGCCCCGGCGGACCGCCTCCGCCCAGCTCAGGGTGTTCGAGGCGAACGACGACGGCCGCAGGACCGTCCACTCGGCCCCGCTCGCCGCCACGGCCCGCTCACCGTCCGCGTGCCACGCGCCGGACGGACCGACCCCGGGCTCGCCCGTCCCGATGGCGGACAGTTTCACCAGCCGCCGCACACCCGCCGCACCGGCCGCACCGACCAGCGCCGTGTCGTGCCGCCCGGCGTCGGGGCCGGGCGGGTTCACCAGGAACGCGGCAGTCACCCCCGCCATCGCGCCCGTCAGGGAGTCCGGGTCGGAGTAGTCCCCGCGCACCGGCTCCACCCCGGAGGGCACCCGGGCCCTCGCCGGGTCGCGGGTCAGGGCGCGCACCTTCTCACCGCGCGCCGCGAGCTGTCGTACGACTTCACTGCCTGTGGTGCCCGTGGCACCCGTCACCAGAATCATGAGGTCCACGGTGGCCCGGGCGCGGTGCCCGTCTCTTGGAAATTCCGGCACGGTTCGCCCGGCCGGAAGGCGGCAGGGCGCCGTTACGGTGGAGGGGTGCCGAACGCCATCGCCGAACAGGCGCTCACCACGCCCGAGGTCCTGCGTCCCTGGGTCTCCGGGGTGCGGACCATGTCCCTCACCGACCGGCCCGAGGAGCCCTTCGTCCGCCTTCCCGCCGCGGTCACCAGGGTGGTGCTCCGGGTGGGTGCGGACGGGCAGCGCGACGTGCTCGTCGTCGGGCCGCGGGTACGCGCCTCGTACCACGAGGGCAAGGCCCACATCTCCTGTGTCGAGCTGCACCTCGCACCCGGCACGACCCGTCCCCTGCTGGGTGTCCCGGCCACGGAGCTGGTCGGCCGGGCGGTGCCGCTGCAGGCACTGCCGGGCGAAGCGGCCCGCCTGCTCGCGGCCGGGTTGCGGTGGCTGGACCCCCAGGAGGCCGTACCGCATCTGACCGAGACGCTGCCCGCACTGCTCTCGGCCGCCGCGGACCCGTCCCGCACGGCGCTCCTGCAGGCCGGAGTCGACGCCCTGTCGGTCCATCCGGACCGGGCACCCGCGCAGGTCCGTGACGTGGCGCGGGAACTCGCCGTCAGCGAGCGCCAGTTGCGCAACCTCTTCGCCGACGGCGTAGGCGTCTCCCCCAAGCACTTCGCCCGCATCGACCGCGTCCGCACGGTCATCACCCAGGCCGCGAACGCCCCCTGGTCCCGGCTCGCGGCCAGTACCGGCTACTACGACCAGTCGCACATGACGTCCGACTTCCGTGCCCTGATGGGCGTTCCGCCCCGCTCGTACTTCACCGGCCGGCTGCCCGCGGTCTCGCCCTGCCGGGCGAGCACCCGCCGGTGAATTCGGGTGCGTGGCGGGCCCCCGGCTGCCATGATCCGGTCCCATGTCCGCCCGACGCGTCAGGCCCAGCCGCTGCATCTCCGTCGACATCGAGGCCGACGGCCCGATCCCGGGGCCGTACTCCATGCTCAGCCTGGGCGCTGCCGTGGCCGGCACCCAGGACGCCGACGGCTTCACCCCGGCCGACCCCGAACAGCAGACCTTCTACCGCGAACTGCGTCCGATCTCCGACGAGTTCGTCCCCGAGGCGCTGGCCGTCAGCGGCCTGGACCGGGACCGGCTGAAGACCGAGGGCACCGAACCGGCAGCCGCCCTCGCGGACTTCACCTCCTGGGTCCGCGAGACGAGTGCGGGCGCCCAGCCGGTGATGTGCGGCTATCCGGCGTCGTACGACTGGACGTTCCTGTACTGGTACCTGATCCGCTTCACCGGCGAGAGCCCCTTCGGGCACTCGGGCTGCCTGGACATGAAGACGCTCTACGCCACCAAGGCGGGCCTGCCCCTGCGGGCGGTGGCGAAGGGCACGATGCCGAGGCACCTGCTGTCCGGGCGCCGTCACACGCACCACGCCCTGGACGACGCCGTCGAACAGGCCGAGCTGCTCGCCAACCTCATGGCGTGGCCTGGTCCCGACGCGTAGGCACCGGGACCTGGTTGAAGCCGTAGTACAGAGCGAGCAGGCCGTGCGCGGCCAGGGTCAGCGGCGCCGATACGAAGGCCAGGCCGACGGTCAGCGGATAGCCCAGGGAGCCGAGGGCGAAGCGGACCCGGGTGGCCCTGGCCGCCGGGACGTCCACACAGGCCTCGAAGAGGTGGCCGGTGCGGGTGAGGTGCCACCACAGGGCCTGGAAGGTGAGGGCCATCGCGACCATGACCAGGCTGTACACGGCGGCGGCCGCATGCGAGGCCGTGTCCTCGCGCAGGTACTCCGCGAGCATCGCGGTCGGCCAGGGCACCGCGGCCACCACCATGAGCAGCAGCAGATTCAGGAACATCAGTGTGCGGTCGACACGGGCGACATAGCTGAACACCTGGTGGTGGTTGACCCACATGATGCCGATGACCAGAAAGCTCACGACGTAGGCGGCGTACGAGGGCCACTGCGCGCCGAGCGCGTGCCACAGGCCCCCGTGTTCACCGGCCTCGGGCACCTTGATCTCCAGGATGAGCAGGGTGATGGCGATGGCGAAGACGCCGTCGCTGAAGGCCTCGACACGGCCGGATTCGTTCATGGCGTACTCCCCCGTCGACACACGCCGGTGTGCTGTGGTCACGTCCCGGCCAACCCCGGGACGCCACACCATTCTGGCCTCCGTCCCGCCGTCCCCGCCGCACCGTGCGCCACACCGTCCCGTCCAGCCGCAGCGCGAAGGCGATCTCCGCCCCGTGCTGGTCGATGGACCGAAGGACCCGACCCGGCCGGCCGCCGGGCGCGCACACCACGACGAGGCGGACGGCACCGACCGCTGCGCCGGGGCACGTCAGTTGTACGAGGCGCGGCTGATGTGGGGGAGCACTGCGCAGTTCCGGCCGGACGGCCGAGGCCGAGCGGGAGCCGTCTGCGCCGAAGGGTGATCCCGCCCGGTGGTGGGGCTGGTGACGGGGCAGCGGGCGGGGCCGCGAGGTGATCGCGGCCCCGCCGCGGCGTCAGTGTGCGGACGCCAGTTCCTCTCCCGCCTCCATCGGATGGGTCACGTCCTGCGCCTCCCGGCCCCTGCCGATGTGGTTGAAGACCAGGTTCAGCAGGACGGCCGCGACGCAGCCGGTGGAGATGCCGGAGTCGAGGACGATCCGCGCCGTCTGCGGGAAGGCGTGGTAGAAGTGCGGTGTCGTGATCGGGATGATGCCGACGGCCAGGGACACGGCCACGATGAGGACGTTGTTGTCCTTGTCCAGGCCCGCCCGCACCAGGGTCTGGATGCCGCTGGCCGCCACCGAACCGAACAGGACGACGCCCGCGCCGCCGAGCACCGGGCGCGGTACGACGGCGATCAGCGAGGCGGCCATCGGGCACAGGCCCATCAGGACCAGGAAGCCGCCGCCGGTGGCGACGACGTAGCGGCTGCGGATGCGGGTCATGGCAACCAGGCCGATGTTCTGCGCGAAGGCGCTGCACATGAAGCCGTTGAAGACGGGGCTGAGGGCCGAGCCGAGGGTGTCGGCACGCAGGCCCGCGGCGATGGTCCGCTCATCGGCGGGGCGCTCCACGATCTCGCCCAGTGCGAGCATGTCGGCGGTCGACTCGGTCATCGAGACCACCATCACCACGCACAGGGAGAGGATCGCGGCGAGGTGGAACTGCGGCGCACCGAAGTGGAACGGCGTCGGGAAGCCGACGACGTCCGCGTCGGCGACCGGTCCGAAGTCCGTGGCGCCGAAGGGAATCGCGAGGAGCGTGCCGATGACCAGGCCGAGCAGTACGGCGATCTGCTTGACGAAACCGCGGGTGAAGCGGCGCAGCAGCAGGACGATCAGGAGGGTCGCGGCCGCGAGGCCCAGGTTGGTGCCCGAACCGTAGTCGTGCGCCGCGGGATCGGGGCCCTGGGCCCAGCCGAAGGCGACCGGGAGCAGGGACACGCCGATGAGGGTGATCACGGAGCCGGTGACGACGGGCGGGAAGAAGCGGACGGCCCTGCTGAAGAAGGGGGCGGCTATGAAGCCGAGGAGGCCGGCGACGATGACCGCGCCGTAGATGACGGGCAGGGCGTCGGACCTGTGGTGTGCGGAGGCGACGATCGCGGTCATGGGGGCGACACCGGCGAAGGTGACGCCGTTGACGAACGGCAGCCGGGCGCCGATCTTCCAGAAGCCGAGGGTCTGCAGGAAGGTGGCGAGGCCCGCGGTGAACAGGCAGGCGCCGGTGAGGAAGGTGAGGTCGGTGCCGCTGAGGCCGACGGCGGCGCCGACGATCAGGGGCGGGGCGACGACCCCCGCGTACATGGCGGCCACGTGCTGCAGACCGGTGGTCGCCATCTTCAGGGCGGGGAGCTTCTCGTCAACGGGGTGGGACTCGTCGGGCTCGTGGGACTCGTCGAGCGGGTGGGGCTCGTCGACAGGGTGGGCGGACACGGGCGGCTCCTCCGGTCGGTTAGACACGTCGGCTCTGACGTGGGTTTCAGGGAGGTGGTGCGCGGTCGTGCGGGACCGGAGCCCTTCAGGGGGCCTGGGGACGGTGACCGTTCCGGGGCGCACGCTTGCACGCGCGCCCCGGAGACGGCCGCCATGGACCCCGCTCGGGTCCACGGCTGCCGACCGGGAGCCGTCCCTCCCGGCCGGAGTCCGGCGGTGGCTCAGGCCTGGGCGGCGATCCGCGCCAGGCGCTGGGCCTCGTCCCGCGTGGAGCGGGCGATGGCGTCCTCGTCGACCGTCAGCAGGCGGCCGTTCTCGACGATCTGACGTCCGTTGACGAAGGAGGCGGTGATCGGGGCCGCCGCGCCGAAGACCAGCGCGGTCACCGGGTCGGCGATGGAGGCGTGCGCGAGGGTGTCCAGCTTCCACAGCACCAGGTCGGCCAGCTTGCCGGCCTCCAGGGAGCCGGTCTCGGCCGCGCGGCCGAGCACCTGGGCGCCGCCGTATGTGCCCAGGCGCAGCGCCTGCCGGGCGTTGAGGGCGGCCTCCCGGTGGGCACCGAGACGGTTGATCAGCAGGGCGTTGCGCAGTTCGGTGTGGAGTTCACCGGACTCGTTGGAGGCGGTGCCGTCGACACCGAGGCCGACCGGGACACCGGCCTTCAGCATGTCGGGGACGCGGGCGATGCCGGCCGCGAGCCGGGCGTTGGAGGACGGGCAGTGCGCGACACCGGTCTTCGTCCGGCCGAAGGCGGCGATGTCGGAGTCGTTCATGTGGACGCAGTGCGCCATCCACACGTCCTCGCCCAGCCAGCCGGTGGACTCGAAGTAGTCGGTCGGGCCCATGCCGAACAGCTCGTGGCAGAACTTCTCCTCCTCCACGGTCTCCGAGCCGTGCGTGTGCAGCCGTACGCCGAGGCGGCGGGCCAGCTCGGCGCCCTGCCTGAGCAGTTCGGTGGAGACGGAGAAGGGCGAGCAGGGGGCGACGGCGACCTGGGTCATCGCGTCGAAGGAGGCGTCGTGGTGCTCCTTGACGGTGGCCTCGGTGGCGGTGAGCGCGCCCTCCAGGGTCTCGACGGCGAAGTCCGGGGGCAGGCCGCCGTCCTTCTCGCTGCGGTCCATGGAGCCGCGGGCCAGGGTGAAGCGGACACCCATCTCGCGGGCGGCGCGGATGACGGCGCCGGACAGGTCGCCGGAGCCCTGCGGGTAGACGTAGTGGTGGTCCATGGCGGTGGTGACGCCGCCTCGGGCCATCATCGCGAGCGAGCCCTGCGCCGCCGCGTACACCATCGGCTCGTCGATGCGCGCCCAGGTCGGGTACAGCGCGACCAGCCAGTTGAAGAGGTTGTGGTCCGTGGCCAGACCCCGGGTGATCCACTGGTAGAAGTGGTGGTGGGTGTTGACCAGACCCGGGGTCACGAGGTGCCCGGTGGCGTCGATACGTCGTACGACGCTCTCCAGGCCCTCGGGGGCCTTGCCCGCGCCGACCGCCTCGATGCGGTTGTCGGCGATGACCAGGTACCCGGAGGCGTACTCGGTGTCGTCGGCGTCGACGGTCGCGATCGAACAGTTCTCGATGACGATGCGCTGGGCTGCTGCCATGATTCGTCCTTTTCGCTCAGTGGACTGAAGAGGGAGGGCACGGCAGGACCCTAGGGAGTTTGAGTGCCGTGGCCGGGAACCTGAGCAGGTGCGTCGCCCCGGCCACGGGTGCCGAAAGTGGGGGTGATCAGAGGTTGGTGAGATCCACCGGGATCTTCGGCTCGCAGCCGTCCCGGAGGATGGTCGCCTCGATCAGGCCGTAGGGCCGGTCGGCGGCGAAGTACACCTCGTTGTCGTTCTTGAGCCCGAAGGGCTCCAGGTCGACGAGGAAGTGGTGCTTGTTCGGCAGTGAGAAGCGGACCTCGTCGATCTCGCTGCGGTTGTTGATGATGCGCGAGCCCATCTGGTACAGCGTCTGCTGCAGAGAGAGGGAGTAGGTCTCGGCGAAGGCCTGGAGCATGTGCTTCTTGACCTGCTCGTAGGACTTCTCCCAGTTGGGCATCTTCTGCTCGTCGTCAATCCAGTTGAACCGCCAGCGGCTGGAGACCTGGGTGGCCAGGATGCGGTCATAGGCCTCCTGGAGGGTCGTGTACTTGTCCTTGACGTAGCCCCAGAACTCGGAGTTGGTCGAGTTCATCACGACCAGGTCCTTCAGGCCGGAGATGACCTCCCACTTCTCACCGTCGTAGGTGATCTGGGTGAGTCGGGTCTCCTGGCCCTTGCGGACGAAGGAGTGCTTGACCTCGTCCGCGCCGATGAACTTGGAGTTGGCGTCGGAGGTCCCGATCCGCTCCCAGGCGTACTCCTCGATGCGGATCCGCGCGGTCTTGATCGGCTCCTGCGAGGTGACGAAGTGGCGGGCGAGGTGGATGCCGAACTGCTCGGCGGACTCGATGCCGTGCTCCTTGGCGAACGCGTACACCGTGTTCTTGGTGGTGTCGGTCGGCAGGACGTTGGCGTTGGAGCCCGAGTAGTGGACCTCTTCCATGTCGCCGCTCAGCGCCACGGAGACGTTGAGGTCCTTGATGTGGTGGGTGGCGCCGTCCCGCGTGATCTTTACGACTCGGTTCTCGGCCTTGCCGTACTGGTTCTGTCCCAGGATCGTGGGCATGTTTCTGCTAGCTCCCTCGGTAAACGGAGTAGCCGAACGGGTTGAGCAGCAGCGGCACGTGGTAATGCTCCCCGGGGTTCACGGCGAAGGTGATCGCCACCTCGGGGAAGAACACGGCACCGCTGTCCCGATTCGCGGGGGCGTCCTGCTGCGCATCGGCTTGCTTCTTCTCGAAATACGGTTCGACGGCGAAGTCGAGCCGTACGTGGGTGGTCCCCTCCGGCAGCGCCGGCAGGTCCTTGCACCGACCGTCGGCGTCGGTCGCGGAGCCGCCGAGCGCCTGCCAGTCCCCTCCCTGCCCGTAAGGGGCGCCCTGGCCGCTGCGGGCCGAGAGCCGGACGGCGACGCCCTCGGCGGGGCGGCCGACGGAGGTGTCCAGGATGTGCGTGGACACGGAGGCGGTGGTGCTGGTGCTCATGGTCTCAGGCGTCCTCTTCGACGAGTCGGGCCAGTCGGATGCGGTTGATCTTGCCCAGCTCGGTGCGGACGATCTCCCGCTCCTGCTCCGGCGCGTTGCCGATCCGCTCCTTGACCGCGTCCCGCATCTGCTCGCCGGTCCGGCCGGTGGCGCAGATGAGGAAGACGTGGCCGAACTTGTCCTGGTAGGCCAGGTTCAGTTCGAGCATCTCCGCCTTGAGCTCCTCGGAGGCTCCGGCCATGCCGCGCTGCTCCCGGGCGGAGGTCGGGTCGCCGGGCCTGGGGCGGCCGATCGGCGGGTGGCCGGCCATCGCCTCCTGAAGGTCCGCGGTGCCCAGCTCGGCCATGGCGGCGTCACTGGCGGCGTAGAGGTCGTCGGCACTGGCGTAGGGGCGGGCGGCGAGCAGCCGCCGGCCCCACTCGGTGGAGGCGCACGCCTCGTGGAGGGCGGCGAGGGCCGCGGCTTCCTCCAGGACGTTGAACCGGGCCAGGCCCGGGGGCGTGGAAGTCGTAGTCACGGGAGCCTCCGTGGCCGGAAACGGCCGTCGTGCTGAACGGGCTGCCGATAGCTAACGCCCTCGAAAACACCACGTCAACACTTTGTTGAAAATTCCGCGTAACAAGCCGGGGGAGGCACCCGGAGCCGTCAGGCGCCTTTCTCCCGGTTCAGATAGTTGTAGACCGTGAAGCGGCTGACACCCAGGGCGCTCGCCACGGTCTCCACTCCGTGCCGCACGGCGAAGGCGCCCCGCGCCTCCAGTATCCGCACGACCTCCTGCTTGGCCTTGCGGTCCAGGTCGGCCAGCGGCCTGCCCTGCCGGCGCTCCATGGCGGCGAGGATGTGGTCGAGGGAGTCGGCCAGCTGGGGCAGGCGCACGGCGACGACGTCGACGCCCTGCCAGGCGAGGACGACGTCCTCGGGGCCGGCCTCGTCGGGCGGCAGCATCTCCCCGCCCATGGCGTCGACCAGCGGTTTCACGGCCGTGATGAAGGGCTCGTCCCCGGTCATCCATCCCCCTCCCCGATCACGTTGACCTGGAGCGAGACCCGGGTGGCACCGGCCTCCAGGGCCTTGCGCAGCAGCGCGTCGACGGCGGTGAGCACGCTGTCGGCGCCCCCTTCGGCCGTGTTCCCGAACGGGCCGACGTCGACGGCGTCCAGTTCCGCGGCCTGGATGACCTCCCGCGCCACCAGGGCGTGCGCGGGCGCCTCGTCGAGGTCGAAGGGTTCGGTCGTGAACTCCACTCTCAATCGCACGCGCACAACCTAACGCGCGGTACGGGCTTTCGGGCAGCCCTGCCCGGCCCGTGGTCGCACCGGCGGCCGACCCCCCTTGACAAGCGGCGACACACGACGGCAATCTTCCATTACGCAGAAACGAACTTCCGCATTACGGAATCTCAACCACGGAAGGGAGCGCGGCCCGAATGGGATTCGCAGACCAGCGCTTCAACGTCAACCTGTCGATCCTCTTCACGGAACTCCCGCTCCTGGAGCGTCCCGCGGCCGCCGCCGCGGCGGGCTTCACCGCGGTCGAGCTGTGGTGGCCCTGGGTCGACTCCCCCACCCCCGAGCAGTCCGAGCTCGACGCCCTGAAGAAGGCGCTCGAGGACGCGGGCGTCCAGCTCACCGGGCTGAACTTCTACGCCGGACAGCTGCCGGGCCCGGACCGCGGCGCCCTGTCGATCCCGGGCGTGGAGTCGGAGAAGTTCCGCGCCAACATCGACGTGGCCGCGGACTTCGCGGCCTCCCTCGGCTGCAAGGCGCTCAACGCGCTGTACGGCAACCGGGTCGAGGGCGTGGACCCGGCCGAGCAGGACGCGCTCGCCCTGGAGAACCTCGCCCTCGCGGCCCGGGCGGCCGACCGGGTCGGCGCGATCATTCTGATCGAGGCCCTGAACCAGCCCGAGTCGCCGAAGTGCCCGATCGTGAGCGCGCCCAAGGCGATCGAGATCGTGGACAAGGTCAACGAGGCCACCGGCCTCGGGAACGCGAAGTTCCTGATGGACCTGTACCACCTGTCCATGAACGGCGAGGACCTGCCGTCGGTGATCGAGCAGTACGCGGCGAAGACCGGGCACGTCCAGATCGCCGACAACCCGGGCCGCGGCGCCCCCGGGACGGGTTCGCTGCCGCTGGAGCAGCTGCTCGACCAGCTGAAGAAGACCGGTTACGACGGCTGGGTCGGCCTGGAGTACAAGGCCGGCGACCGCCCGAGCGCCGAGTCCTTCGAGTGGCTCCCGCGCGAAGCGCGCTGAACGCGCCGAACCCCCGACTTTGCAGAGCAGTCAGAGAGGCACCCCCATCATGAGCAACCTCCCCAAGATCGCCTGGATCGGCCTCGGCATCATGGGCTCCCCCATGTCCGAGAACCTGATCAAGGCGGGTTACGACGTCACCGGCTTCACCCTGGAGCAGGACAAGCTGGACCGCCTGGCCGCCGCCGGCGGCACCGTGGCCGGCTCGATCGCCGAGGCCGTGCGCGAGGCCGACGTGGTCATCACGATGGTGCCCGCGTCCCCGCACGTCGAGGCCATCTCCTACGGCCCCGACGGCATCCTGGAGAACGCCAGGCAGGGCGCCCTGCTGATCGACATGTCCTCGATCACCCCGCAGACCTCGATCGACCTGGCCGCGGCCGCCGGGGACAAGGGCATCCGCGTCCTCGACGCCCCCGTCTCCGGCGGTGAGGCCGGCGCCGTCGAGGCCGTACTGTCGATCATGGTCGGCGGCGAGCAGGCCGACTTCGACATCGCCAAGCCGATCTTCGAGTCCCTCGGCAGGACGATCGTGCTGTGCGGCCCCCACGGCTCCGGCCAGACCGTGAAGGCGGCCAACCAGCTGATCGTCGCCGTGAACATCCAGGCCTGCGCCGAGGCCGTGGTCTTCCTGGAGAAGTCGGGCGTCAACCTGCAGGCCGCGCTGGACGTCCTCAACGGCGGCCTCGCGGGCTCGACCGTGCTGACGCGCAAGAAGGACAACTTCCTCAAGCGCGACTTCAAGCCGGGCTTCCGCATCGACCTGCACCACAAGGACATGGGCATCGTCACCGACGCCGCCCGCAACGTCGGCGCCGCCCTGCCGGTCGGTGCCGTGGTCGCCCAGCTGGTCGCCTCGCTGCGCGCCCAGGGCGACGGCGGCCTGGACCACTCGGCCCTGCTGCGGGCCGTGGAGCGCCTGTCCGGCGCCCAGGTCTGACGGCCCCTTGAGACTTCCGGGCCGCGGTGCCGCTGACACCTGTCCTGTCGCGCCCAGGCGTCACCGCGGCCCGGAATCAGATTCAACAAACTGTTGACGTCTCGTCCACCCAAATCTAGGCTCACGCCAGCGGAAGCTCCATAAAGCGGAAATCCCTTTCCAAAGTTTCCGAAGATTCCCGCTGCCCCCTCGCACGGAAGGTCCACGATGTCGAAGCGCGTGCTCACGACAGAGTCCGGCGCACCGGTCGCCGACAACCAGAACTCCGCCTCCGCCGGCGTCGGCGGCCCGCTCCTGCTCCAGGACCAGCACCTCCTGGAGAAGCTCGCCCGGTTCAACCGTGAGCGGATCCCGGAGCGTGTGGTGCACGCCCGTGGCTCCGGTGCGTACGGCCACTTCGAGGTGACGGACGACGTCACCGGCTACACCCACGCCGACTTCCTGAGCACGATAGGCAAGCGCACCGAGGTGTTCCTGCGCTTCTCCACGGTCGCCGACTCCCTCGGTGGTGCGGACGCGGTGCGCGACCCGCGCGGCTTCGCGGTGAAGTTCTACACCGAAGAGGGCAACTACGACCTCGTCGGCAACAACACCCCGGTGTTCTTCATCAAGGACCCGATCAAGTTCCCCGACTTCATCCACTCGCAGAAGCGGGACCCGTTCACCGGCAAGCAGGAGCCGGACAACGTCTGGGACTTCTGGGCCCACGCCCCCGAGGCCACGCACCAGATCACCTGGCTGATGGGCGACCGCGGCATCCCGGCGTCGTACCGGCACATGAACGGCTACGGCTCGCACACCTACCAGTGGACCAACGCCCAGGGCGAGGCCTTCTTCGTCAAGTACCACTTCAAGACGAACCAGGGCATCCGCAGCCTGTCCGCCGAGCAGGGCGCCGAGCTGGCGGGCAAGGACCCCAACTCGCACCAGACGGACCTGCTGCAGGCCATCGAGCGCGGTGTGCACCCGTCCTGGACCCTGCACGTCCAGATCATGCCGGCGGCCGAGGCGGCCGACTACCGCTTCAACCCGTTCGACCTGACCAAGGTGTGGCCGCACAAGGACTACCCGCTGCAGCGGGTCGGCCGCCTGGTGCTGGACCGCAACCCGGACAACGTCTTCGCCGAGGTCGAGCAGGCCGCGTTCTCCCCGAACAACTTCGTTCCGGGCATCGGCCCCTCCCCCGACAAGATGCTCCAGGGCCGCCTGTTCGCCTACGCGGACGCGCACCGCTACCGTCTGGGCGTCAACCACACCCAGCTGGCCGTCAACGCCCCGAAGGCGACGACCGCGCAGAACTACGGCCGTGACGGCTTCATGGCGGCCAACGCCCAGGGCCGCCACGCCAAGAACTACGAGCCAAACTCCTACGACGGCCCGGTGGAGACCGGCCGCCCGCTGTCGGCCCCGCTCGCGGTCTCCGGGCACACCGGCGCCCACGAGGCCCCGCTGCACACCAAGGACGACGCCTTCTACCAGGCGGGCGAGCTGTACCGGCTGATGTCCGACGAGGAGAAGCAGCGTCTGGTCGCGAACATCGCCGGCGGCCTCTCGCAGGTCTCCCGCGACGACGTGATCGAGAAGAACCTGGCTCACTTCCACGCCGCCGACCCCGAGTACGGCAAGCGCGTGGAGGAGGCGGTCCGCGCCCTGCGCGAGGACTGAGCCCACGGGCAGCGTCCGGGATCCGGCGGGGAGGCCGGTCCCCGGACGCGTACGACCCGCAGCCGAGCGATCCGGATGAGGGGTGATCGCCCGGTGCGCGGGCAGGGCGAGGACCGCGGCGGCGTGCGAGCCAGTGCGGTGGTGAAGGATCCGGGTCCCTTCTCGACCAGAGGGAAAGGGTTCCCGGTTCCGTCGCATCCGCCGCGGTCCCCAGCCACAACCTCCTTCAGAGAGGTCGCCGACCCCGTCCGGCGGCGCGAATGTCCTGTCGCGCCCAGCCTCGCGCCGTCGGACGGCCAGCACACGACACCGAAGCGCCCCCCTTTCCAGGGAGGGCGCTTCGTGCTGTCCCGGGGCGGCTCCGGCGTGCGCGAGCGCCCCCTGCGCAGGACGCTGAAGCCATGGGCAATCCGACGCAGTACCCGCACATCGTGGTCCACGCTCCGGCCCTGGACGGCTCCCGGCGTGTCACCGAAGGGGAGATCACCCTGGGTCTGGCCTCCCACCTGGACGACGTCATCGAGATCCTGCGGCTGGCCGATCTGGACCGGATCGAGGTCGAGGAGAGCGATCTCATCGAATGGCAGGGCGGCGGGCCGGACGACTGGCCGGGCCTGTCCGAGCACGAGGTCTAGGGCCGGTCCGCCGCACCGTCCCCGGCGACCCCGCGTACGGCGGCGGTCGTACGCGGCCTACGCAACCCTCAAATCAACCTCTGAACACCGCCGAGGGGGCCCCGGCCGCCCCCGGAGTCGGGCACAGTACCCACACACGGGATCCGCCGGCACGGGGGCGGCGGACCCCGCACGTACTGGACACCCCCGGGCGGGGCCCGC
>NZ_JBFAET010000149.1:0-22405 GCF_040642095.1 Streptomyces sp. NPDC020362 | reverse complement strand
AGCGCGGCCTTCAGCCGGTGGTGCACCGACAGCGAATCGTCACCGAGAGCCCGCGCGGCGGCCAGGACCGGCTCGCGCTGCGGTCCCTTGGGGACTCCCGCGGCTGCACGCTCGTAGAGGTCGGCTCCCTCCTCCAGGACCAGCCCGGTGTCGATGCCCGCCGGCACCTTCACGGCGGCCACGTGCCGCCAGGTGGCCAGCGGATCGCTCCAGGCCTCCACGCGGAAGGTCCAGCGGCCGGTGGCGTCCGGGGTGATCTCCGCACCCCAGCGGTCGCTGCCCGGGGACAGCTCCCGCATCGGTGTCCACGGGCCCCGGCGCCCCGCCGGATCCCGCAGCACGACATTGGCGCCGACGGCGTCGTGCCCCTCCCGGAACACGGTCGCCGTGACCTGGACCGTCTCCCCGGCCACCGCCTTCGCCGGGCGCCTGCCGCAGTCCACGGCCGGCCGGACGTCTCGTACCGGTACGCGGCCGATGGCCGGGGTCCTGCGCATCTCTCACCTCCGCCGTGCGCGAAGCCGGGCCCGGGGCCCGGCTTCGCGATCCGAGAAACGGTTCGGCTGCTGCCGCCCGCATGGAACGCCCTGTACGGTGCCAGGTCAGTGCCTCGGCGCCGTGGAACGCCGCTCCGGTGGCGGCGCGCGCCGACCCGCCGGGTCCGGGTGCGGCCGCCCGTCGGAGCCGTGCAGATAGCCGGCCGGTGTGGAGCGCAGATAGCGCTCGGCGGCTTCCGCTGCCTCCCTGGCGCAGCGCTTTCCCATCAGCACGCACAAGGTGTAGCCCGAGTCCTCGAAAGTGGCCCGGACCGTGCGGTCGTGGGGCGAGGCGAGCATCACGCGCTCCCAGGCCCGGTAACGCCGCAACTGCCGGGCCACTTCGGCCTTGGCGGGTAGCAGCATGACCCTCTTCACCTTCCACGCTCTCGACTGGGCGCGTTCCCGACGGTCGGGTGGCGTCCGCGCACAGGAGGGCGCGGCACCGTTACGGCGATCGAGGCTTTCACTCATGGTGCACGGACGACGACACAACGTCCTGTTGGACGTTCAACCATCCGGCCGTACGTGAGGCTCGTGTTGCACGAATGGCGTAGCAACCTCACTGTGGAGATGACTCTGAAGCGATCAACGCTCACGCTGGGTGCCCGGGATCCCTCTCGGGCGGGACGGAGTCCGGGATCCCTCCCGGGCCGGGCGAGGGGAGCGGGAGCTTCGCGGGTGAGGAGCAAGCGACGATGAAGACCGCAGTGCCCTGCTACTACCACGTCGATGTGGAAGTCAGCCCGGAACGGGTGGGACAGGTCAGCCGCATACTGGCCGCCCATCTGCGCCACTGGGACCTCGAGAACCTCGTGGACTCCGTCCGTCACGGCATCGAACTGCTGTTGCGGGCGATCGACCAGCACGCCACGGACAAGCACACCTCGATCGAGATGTGGTGGAACGGACAGCACCTCATCACCGCCGTCGGCGGCGAGGACCGCGACCTGCGCCCCGACCAGGACCTCAGGGCGTGCCTCGCGGACATCGCCGCCATGAGCGACGGCTGGGGCTGCTGCGCCTCGGGGACCGGGTCCACGATCATCTGGTTCTCGCAGCGTGCCCGCTCCGGCGAGCGCGTACCGCTGGTCCCGACGGCCCCCGCGCCGACCCTGCGTCACGGGCTCCAGGTGCCCCGTGCCCTCCCGGTGGCCGTCCTGGCCGCCCCGGCGACCGCTGCGGACGACGCCCTGGAGGGCGCCCGGTGACGGCTCGCACGTCCCGCACAGGGGTGCCCGTCTGGAGCGGGCACCCCTACCCGTTGGGTGCCTCCTTCGACGGACAGGGCACCAACTTCGCGCTGTTCAGCGAGGTCGCCGAGCACGTCGAGCTGATCCTGGTGGACGACGCCGGCACCGAGCGGCCCGTCCCGCTGCACGAGGTCGACGGGTTCGTGTGGCACGCCCATCTGCCCGCCGTCGGCCCTGGGCAGCGCTACGGCTACCGCGTGCACGGCCCCTGGCAGCCGTCCTTGGGACACCGGTGCAACCCGGCGAAGCTGCTGCTCGACCCCTACGCGCGAGCGGTGGACGGGCAGATCGACAACCACGCCTCCCTCTACGAGCGTGCGCCGGACGGTCCGGCCCCGGCCGACAGCGCCGGGCACTCGATGCTCGGTGTGGTCACCGACCCGTACTTCGACTGGGGCGACGACCGCCCCCCACGGCACCCGTACGCCGACTCCGTCATCTACGAGGCGCACGTGCGCGGTCTGACCCGCACCCACCCGGACGTCCCCAAGCGGCTGCGCGGCACCTACGCCGGGCTCGCCCACCCCGCGGTCGTCGAGCACCTGACGACGCTCGGCGTCACCGCCGTGGAGCTGATGCCGGTCCACCAGTTCGTCCAGGACGGCATCCTGCAGGACCGGAGGCTGGCCAACTACTGGGGCTACAACACCATCGGCTTCTTCGCGCCGCACCATGCGTATGCGGCTTTCGGCAGCCGGGGCCAGCAGGTCGACGAGTTCAAGGCCATGGTGAAGGCGCTGCACGCGGCCGGCCTCGAAGTGATCCTCGACGTGGTCTACAACCACACGGCCGAGGGCAGCGAGAAGGGCCCCACGCTCTCCTTCCGGGGCATCGACAACGCCTCGTACTACCGCCTGGTCGACGGTGACTGGGCGCACTACTACGACACCACGGGCACCGGCAACAGCCTGCTGATGCGGCACCCCCACGTGCTGCAGCTGATCATGGACTCGCTGCGGTACTGGGTCACCGAGATGCACGTCGACGGGTTCCGTTTCGACCTCGCGGCCACGCTCGCCCGGCAGTTCCACGAGGTGGACCGGCTGTCGGCGTTCTTCGACCTGATCCAGCAGGACCCGGTGATCAGCCGTGTCAAGCTCATCGCCGAGCCCTGGGACGTGGGGGAGGGCGGTTACCAGGTCGGCAACTTCCCGCCGCTGTGGTCGGAGTGGAACGGCCGCTACCGGGACGCCGTACGGGACTTCTGGCGGGCGGAACCCGGCTCGCTCGGCGAGTTCGCCTCGCGGCTGACCGGCTCCTCCGACCTGTACCAGCACAGCCGGCGCCGGCCGCGCGCCAGCGTCAACTTCGTGACCGCGCACGACGGCTTCACGCTGCGCGACCTCGTGTCGTACAACGACAAGCACAACGAGGCCAACGGCGAGGACAACCGTGACGGCGAGAGCCACAACCGGTCCTGGAACTGCGGGGCGGAGGGCGACACCGACGACCCGGCCGTCCTCGAACTCCGCGCCCGCCAGCAGCGCAACCTGCTGGCCACGCTGCTGCTGTCGCAGGGCATCCCGATGCTCTGCCACGGCGACGAACTCGGCCGCACCCAGTGCGGCAACAACAACGCCTACTGCCAGGACAACGAAGTCTCATGGGTGGACTGGGACCTGACCGGCGAACAGCGTGCCCTCGCCGGGTTCACCGGGTACGTCATCGGCCTGCGCACCGGGCATCCCGTGCTGCGCAGGCGCCGCTTCTTCCTCGGTGAGACCGTGACCAACGCCGAGCAGCCGCTGCCCGACCTGGTGTGGCTGCGGCCCGACGCGCGCGAGATGACCGGCCGGGACTGGCAGCGCGAAGACGCGCACTCGGTCGGCGTGTTCCTCAACGGCGACGCCATCGCCGAACGCGACTCCTACGGCGGACGCGTGGTCGACGACTCCTTCCTGCTGCTGCTCAACGGCTACTGGGAACCCGTCGACTTCCGCCTCCCCGACGGCTCCTACGGCGAGCGCTGGACGACCCTGATCGACACCGCCGACCCCGACGGCGTCCCCGACGAACGCGAACGCAAGGCCGGCACCCGGCTCCGCGTGGAGTCCCGCAGCCTGATCCTGCTGTCCCGGCCGTCGCGCAGCGAGCGATAGCCCGGGCGGCCGGAGGGTCGGACGGCCGCGTGGCGGGGGCTCCCGCACCGGAGGCGTCACGCCGTCGGCCGCGGAACCGGCCGGCCCGCCCGGAAGTCCGTCAGTGTTCGGGGCTTGATGCCACGCTGGAGCGGACCCGTCAGCGTTCCGGGCGTGATGTCACGGTGAACTGGGCCCCGTCCGGGTCCCGCAGGACCGCCTCCGTCTCCTCCTCGTGCAGGACGCTGCCGCCGTGCTTCTCCGCGGTGCGGGCGCAGCTCAACACGTCGGACACCGCGAAATGGATCTGCCAGTGGGGCCTGACCGAGGGGTCCGGGGCCGCCTCCACCGCACCGGAGTCGATGCGCGCCACCACGTCGCCCCTGCTGCGCAGCACCACCTCGCCGCCCTCGTACTCGACCTCGCAGCAGCCCGGCACCCCGGTGGCCCAGCCGAGCGTCTCGCCGTAGAAGATCGCGGAGTCGAAGGCGTTGCGGGTGTGCAGCCGGATGAAGGTCGGGGCCGCGCGCCGCCAGGCCTCCCAGTTGCCGACCAGCTCTCCCTCCCAGATCCCGAAGGTGGCCCCGTCCCGGTCGGCGAGCAGCGCCGCCCGCCCCGGCGGGAACGACAGAGGTCCGACGGCTGCCGTACCGCCGCGCTCCCGGGCCCGTGACGCGGCCTCGTCCGCATCGGGCACGGCGAAGTACGGGGTCCAGGCCACCGCCATCTGCCACATGGCGGCGACCGCGGCGATCCCGGCGACGGGCACACCGTCGGCCAGGGCGATCCGGAAGTGCTCGCCGAGCTTGGCACCGCGCCATCGCCAGCCGAGCAGAGCGGAGTAGAACTCCTGGGTCGCCTCCAGGTCGCGGCTGGTCAGGCTCACCCAGCACGGCGCGCCGAAGACGGAGTGCGTGGACATGACGTCCCTCTTCCTCGGTCCACCGCTGGCAGGCGTGTCATCGTTCATCGCAGTCGCGTCCTGGTCTCGGGGTCCGGCGCCCGCCGGTCTGGCACCAGTGTCCGGCGGAAGGGGGCGTGGTGCCCGTCGAGTACCCCGGTGGCGGGGGTCCAGGCGGGTGAGCACGATGGAGGCATGGGAGAGTCGGAGCCCGACCGGATCGCCGAGCTGCAGGCCGAAGTGCACCAGTTGAAGGAAGCCGTGGCTTCGCACGCCGTCGTGGATCAGGCCATCGGGATGGTGGTCGCCCTCGGCCGGGTGACGCCCGACGAGGGGTGGGAGGTGCTGAAGGAGGTCTCCCAGCACACCAACATCAAGCTGCGCACCATCGCCGATCTGATCCTCATCTGGGGGCGCCGCGGCGACATCCCGCCCGAGGTCCGCTCCGCGCTGGAGGACACCCTGGACCGGTACGGCCCCATCCAGGTCCCCGGGGCGGCCGAGCCGATCCCCGCCGCCGTCGAGGAGACCCCCGACGGCACACCGGAGTGAGGCTCAGCCGGTCTCCGCGAGCAGTTCCTCACGCAGCCGGTCGAAGCAGCCGCTGAGCAGCCGGGAGACGTGCATCTGCGAGATGCCCAGCTGCTGGGCGATCCGGCTCTGCGTCATCCCGCCGAAGAACCGCAGATAGAGGATGGTGCGCTCACGCTCCGGCAGCGCCTGGAGGCATGGCCTGACGGCGGCGCGGTCGACCACGAGGTCGAAGCCGGGGTCGGCCTCGCCCAGGCAGTCCCCGAGCGCGTAGCCCTCCGTGCCCGTCACCTCCGCGTCCAGGGACAGCGCCGAGAAGCACTCCAGGGCCTCCATGCCGGTCTGCACCTCGGCCTCGCTGAGCAGGGTGTGCGCGGCGATCTCGGCGACGGTGGGCGCCCGGCCGCCTGGCGTGGTCTGGGCCAGCTCCTTGACGGCGCCGCGGACCCGGTTGCGCAGATCCTGCACCCGGCGCGGCACGTGCAGGGTCCACATGTGGTCGCGGAAGTGGCGCTTGATCTCGCCGGTGACCGTGGGTACCGCGTACGCCTCGAAGGCGCGGCCGCGGCCGGGGTCGTAGTGGTCGACGGCCTTCACCAGGCCGAGTGCGGCCACCTGGTACAGATCCTCCAGGGACTCCCCGCGGCTGCGGAACCGTACGGCGATCCGCTCGGCCATGGGCAGCCAGAGCCGGACCAGCTCGTCCCTGAGCGCCCGGCGTTCGGGACCGTCGGGCAGCTTCGCAAGCCGTTCGAAGGACTCGGCCGTATCAGGGGCGTCGTCGTGGGGATGGGACTTCGTGCTGCCAGTGACAGGCATCGTGCGCACCTCTCTCAACAGGTGCTGAGTTCGACAGACACCGTGGGAGGGGCTCGGACCGCGACAGGGACACCGGGGTGCCCGGCTGAGCCGGTTCCCACGGACGTGCCTCCTGTCCGAAGCACTTATGGTCGGATTCCCCTCGTCGGATGCATCGAAACAAATCAGCTGATATCGGAATGATTCAGGCTGCTCGCTTGGTCACTCCATGGGAGGCATTACCTCTGTAACAGAGGTAATCTTCTGTCCGTGGAACCGGACATCTCCGAGGAACTGGCCGACGCCCTCGTACGGATCCAGCGGCTGGTCCGGCGTCGGCTGCGCGGCGGGCTCACCGGGCCGCGGCTGCGCGGTGCGGAGGTGGAGCTGCTCAGGCTCGTCGAGGCCAGACCCGGCGTCGGCATCTCGGACGCTGCACGCGCCCTGCACCTGGCGGGCAACTCCGTGTCGACCCTGGTCAACCAGCTCGTCCGAGACGGTCATCTGACCCGGGAGACCGACCCGGCCGACCGGCGGGCCGCCCGGCTGATGCTCACCGGGGCCGCGGAGAAGCGGCTGGAGGACTGGCGGCGCCGCCGTACCGAACTGGTCGGCAGGCATCTGTCCCAGCTCGACGAAGCCGACCGCGAGGCCCTGCGCGCGGCACTGCCCGCGCTGCGCAGGCTGGCCGTCACCCTGCACGAGGAGGCCGAGGAAGCATGACCAGCGACACGTCCGCCGAGAGCGCCCGAGCCGTCACCTGCACCCGCCTCGCCCACGCCTTCGGGGACACCAGGGCGGTCGACGGACTCGACCTGGCCGTCCGCGAGGGCGAGGTGTTCGGACTGCTCGGCCCCAACGGCGCCGGCAAGACCACCGCCATCCGCTGCATCACCACGCTCCTCCCGGTCCCGGCGGGCATGGTCCGGGTCTTCGGGCGCGACGCCGCGAGGGACCGCATGGCGGTGCGCCGCCTCCTCGGCTACGTCCCCCAGCAGCTGTCCGCGGACAGCGGGCTCACCGGACGGGAGAACGTCGCCCTGTTCGCCCGCGTCTTCGACGTGCCGCGCCGCGAGCGCGCCGAACGCGTCGGCCAGGCCCTGGCCGCCGTGGGCCTCGCCGATGCCGCCGACCGGCTCGCCGGCACCTACTCCGGCGGCATGGTCCGCCGCCTCGAACTCGCCCAGGCCCTGGTCAGCGCGCCCCGGCTGCTGATCCTCGACGAACCCACCATCGGCCTCGACCCGATCGCCCGCACCGGCGTATGGGACCACATCAACGCCGTCCGCGCCGCCACCGGCATGACCGTCCTCGTCACGACCCACTACATGGACGAGGCCGACCAGTACTGCGACCGGGTCGGCCTGATGCACCGCGGCCGCGTCCGCGCCCTGGGCACCCCGGCCGAGCTGCGCCAGGGGCTCGCCGAACGCCGCGGCACGGACACCCTGCCCACGCTGGAGGACGTCTTCCGGGACGTCGCCGGCAGCGGCCTCGACTCCGGAGGAGGTTTCCGCGATGTCCGAAGCACCCGCCGCACCGCCCACCGCGTCGGCTGACGACACCGCCGCAGGCACCGCCCTGCTGCTCAGCCCGCCCCACCCCCGTGCGGGCTGGCGGCTGCTGCCCGCCCGGGTCGTCGCGATGTGCGCCGTGGAACTGCAGAAGCTGCGCCACGACCGCACGGAGCTGTACACCCGCGCGGTCCAGCCCGCGCTGTGGCTGCTGATCTTCGGTCAGACCTTCACCCGGATCCGGGCGATACCCACCGGCGGCATCCCCTACATCGACTACCTGGCGCCCGGCATCATCGCCCAGTCCGCGATGTTCATCGCCATCTTCTACGGCATCCAGATCATCTGGGAGCGGGACGCCGGCATCCTGAACAAGCTCCTCGTCACCCCCACCCCGCGCTCGGCGCTGGTCACCGGCAAGGCGTTCGCGGCGGGCGTGAAGTCGCTGGTCCAGGCCGTCGTCGTCATCGTCATCGCGGCTCTGCTCGGCGTCGCCCTCACCTGGAACCCGCTGAAGCTGCTCGGCGTGGCCACGGCCGTGGTCCTCGCCTCCGCGTTCTTCTCCTGCCTGTCGATGACCATCGCCGGCATCGTACTGAGCCGCGACCGGCTGATGGGCTTCGGCCAGGCGATCACCATGCCGCTGTTCTTCGCGTCCAACGCCTTGTACCCCGTCTCGGTGATGCCAGGCTGGCTCCAGGCCGTCAGCAAGGTCAACCCGCTCAGCTACCAGGTCGACGCCCTGCGCGGCCTCCTGCTCGGCACGCCCGCCCGCCTCGCCGCCGACTTCGGGGTCCTGGCGGTGGCCGCCGCCCTCGGCATCACCGCGGCCTCCTCGCTGCTCGGCCGACTGGCCCGGTGATCTTGCCGCGGACGTGATGTGCGGCACGCACCGGTGCCCCCTTGCGGAGCTGTCGGCGGGATTCTTCCTGGGCAGCGCTTGATCACCGATCAAAGCGGGCGAACCCCCTGGCCACAGCGCATTCTGCTCATTTGACAGTGCACTGAGAGCACAGATAGACAGCAGCTCTTGAGGTCGAGAGGGGCACTGTGTACGAGCCGAACGTGGTCGGGGACTGGCACGAGTACGACGAGCATGCCGGTCTGCGGGTCCGCGTCCACTGCCTGCAGGCGGCCGAGCCGCCGCGAGGACGCGACGACGCCGCGGCCGGGCTCACGTACTTCACTGTCCGGGTGACCGTCGAGAACCGTGGCGCACGGCACTACGGCATCCATCTGGAGGACGGCCAGATCGACGTGCGGGTCGGCCCGGACGGGGAGAGCGCGTTCATCGACTGGCGCAACTCGCAGTTCATCGAGGGCTTCGACGTCTATCCGCTGCGCCGGGCCACCGCCGTGCTCTACGCGGCCGCCCCCGAGGCCGCCCTGACGCACGTGGACGTACAGGTCCAGCTGCGGGTCGAGGAGGAGTGGACCGACCGCCGGCTGTGGACGGGCGGCATTGGCGTCACGGAGGGGGCTGCCGCGCCCGCGCCGGCCGGCACCGGCCAGGGCAGTCTGGCCCACCAGGTCAGTGCCTTCCTGAAGGACCAGACGGAGCCGGGCACCGCCTGACGAGGGTCAGTGCGGGATGCCGTCGATGATCTCCCGCGCCCCCTGCCGCAGCAGTGCCACCGCGACCGAGGTGCCGAGCGTGGCCGCATCGAGCCGCCCCGCCCATTCGTGGGCGTTCAGCCGGGTCTTGCCGTCCGGCGTGAACACGCAGGCACGCAGGGACAGTTCACCGCTGCGGTCGACGCGCGCGTAGCCGGCGATGGGGCTGTTGCAGTGCCCCTGGAGCACATGCAGGAACATGCGCTCGGCCGTGGCCTCCCGGTTCGTGTCCGGGTCGCCGAGCGCGCTGACCGCGTCGATCAGCTCGGCATCGCCCTCCCGGCACTGCAGGGCGAGGATGCCCGCGCCGATCGGCGGCATCATCGACTCCGGGGACAGCACCTCACTGATCACGTCCGTGCGGCCGATCCGCTCCAGACCGGACGCCGCCAGCAGCAGCGCGTCCGCCTCCCCGGCGGCCAGTTTCTCCAGGCGGCGGTTGGCGTTGCCGCGGAAGGGCACGCACTCCAGGTGCGGGTGCGTGGCGGCCAGCTGGGCCACCCGGCGTACCGAGGAGGTGCCGATCCGGGTACCGGCCGGCAGCTCGTCGAGGGTGAGCCCGCCCGGATGCACCAGCGCGTCACGGATGTCGTCGCGCTTCAGGAACGCGGCGAACACCGTGCCGGCGGGCAGCGGCCGGTCGGCGGGCACGTCCTTGACGCAGTGCACCGCGAGGTCCGCCTCCCCGGCCAGCAGGGCCGCGTCCACCTCCTTGGTGAACGCCCCCTTGCCCTCGACCTTGGAGAGGTCGCCGAGCCACTTGTCGCCCGTGGTCTTCACGGGCACGACCTCGGTGCGCACGCCGGGATGCAGCACGCCCAACTCGGCGCGGACGCGCTCGACTTGGGCGAGAGCCATCGGTGAGTCACGCGAGACGATACGGATCAGTTCCGGGACGGACATGGGGGACACGATAGACCCTCGGGCGCCCTGCCCCGCCCCTGTCACATCGGCAGCCGCCAGTCGAAGGGAAACAGATCCGTCTCCCAGCCCGGGCTCGCGGCGAGGGCGCCGGCACGCTCCGGCGTCCGCAGGAGACTGCGGTGGCGCAGGAGTTCGCGCCGCTCGGCCGACGTCAGCAGGGCTTCGGCACTGCCCTTGGCCACGGCGTCGACGTGCGTGCGGCCCATGACGTTGAGCCGGTCCTCCGCCGCGGTCCGGATGTCGACGCGGAAGCCCGTACGCCACTGCGAGTTGGAGCCCCAGCCCATGGACAGGTCGACGGTGGGCCGGTGCCGGCGCCGGAAGGCCCAGTACAGCGGGGAGCGGTCGGCCACCCCGCGCTCGGCGTGCCGGGCACCGGCCCGCACCCGCACACCGGCCCGGCCGAACACCATGTCACCCAGTCGCAGACCGGGCCACACGACGCCCGTGATCCCGACAGGCCGGTCCGGATCGGCCGTCTGCTCCACCTCCACGATCTCGTGCAGGAAGGGGTCGAAGACCGAGCACTCCTCGAACGGCACCATGCCCAAGTCCGTGAACAGCAGCAGATACTGGTCCCTGGTCAGCCCCGGTCCCGCCCAGGGATCGTGGCCGGGAGGCTGGAACGAGAGCAACAGGACGTCGCTGACCCGGCTCAGGGCGTACAGCTCCCACAGATCGCCGGGGTGCCCCGGGCGCGCGTCGGCCGCCCCGGGCAGCGGGGCGCACAGCGGGTCCCCGGCCGCTCGGACGCGCGCCAGCCACGGTTCGACGACGTCGGCGTACGGGTCGTGGCCGTCATGGCCGAGGAGCTCCTCGTACAGCTCCCGGGCGCCGGCTCGTTCCCGGCTCATGCGGCGACCGCCGGGCCATGGCGCAGCCTCTGCTTCCTCCGGGCGCCGAGAAGGTCGTGAAACCGCATCGCGACCCTGACCCGGGCAGAGGTCTGCGCCTGCACCGCGACGAGGCCCTGCCGCCGGGGCGCAGCGTCCGGGCGTGGTCGCGGGGAGGGCAGACCAGCCGCGTCCACGGCGGCGGGCGTGTCCTTGGTCAGTTCTGTAGGACCATCCATCCGGTCATCATGAGATGCGATCGGGCGGGCGTCCACAGAGATCGACGGCGGCCGCGCCGCAGGCCGGGGTGCGGCCCGCGATGCCCGACGACGGCGGAACCCACCTCCTTCGGGCGGCATCGCGGTGCCGCGAACGGCCGTGCGGTGCAGGCGAGTCCGGTGCCCCGGCCGCCTGAACCGCCGCCGGGGCTGCAGGAAGTCCCGCCGGCGTTCAGACGACATCCTCCGGCAGATCCGCCGACGACTCCTCGGGCGTGAGGTCCGCACGCAGCCGCAGCCACGACGGCTGGCGCAGCATCCCGGCCCGGGTCCGGGTGCTGAAGGCGACCTCGCCGACCAGGCGGGGCAGCACCCAGTGCGCGTCCGCGATCCGTGGCACCGGGTCGAAAGGGCACCGGTCGCTCGCGGCCGCCCGCAGCAGCGCCGCCAGCTCCGTCCGCTCCGCCTCGCTCCAGCCGGTGCCCACCCCGCCGACGTAGCGCAGCCGGTCGCCCGCGCGCTGGCCGACCAGCACCGCGCCCGGCAGACCGGTCAGCCGCCCCTTGCCGGGCAGCCAGCCCCCGACGATCACGTCCTCGCTGCGCATGTTCCGGATCTTGATCCAGGCGCGGGAGCGCACGCCCGGCTCGTACACCGAGTCCAGCCGCTTGCACACCAGGCCCTCCAGGCCGTGCTCGCGGGTGGCCCGGAGCGCCTCGGCGCCGTGTCCGGTCACCGCTCCCGGCGTCGACCAGTACGGCCCGGCGAGGCCCAGCTCGGTCAGTCGTGCCCGCCGCTGCGCGTAGGGAAGCCGCAGCAGCGGGCGTTCCAGGTACGGGACGTCGAACAGCACCAGGTGCACGGGTACCCGTGCGGCCCGGCGCGCCGCGCGGGCGGGGGAGTGCGCGAGGCCCATCCGGCTCTGCAGCAACTGGAAGTCGGCGCGCCCCTGTTCGTCCAGGGCGAGCACCTCGCCGTCCAGGACGGCGGGCGCGGCGCCAACAACGGTGCCGAGCGGCCGCAGCTCGGGGTAGGCGGCGGTGATGTCCTCGCCGGAGCGGGCACGCAGCAGCACGCTGCCGTCCCCCGGCAGATAGACCATCACCCGCTGGCCGTCCTGCTTGGTCTCGTACGCCCAGCGCAGGTCCTGGGCGGCGGGCGGCAGCGATCCGGGGGAGGCGAGCATCGGCGCGATGAGCGGCAGGGTCACGGCGGTCACGGCTGAAGGTGTCGACCGCTCCCGGCGCCCGCACGCCCCTTCCGGCACCGGTTCGCCTGAACGGGCCCGTCCCAGCGGCCGGCCGGGGCCGCGCATGGATGTGCCCCGACTGACGGGCGTGCGCGGCGAGTTGGCCGCGTCGACGGATGTCTGGGCCGCGTTGACGGACGTCCGGGTGCGTCGCGGCCCGGTGGACCGGTGTGCGGACCGTCGGCGCGGACGCGACCGGAAGAAGCTCCACGCCACGAGAGCGACGACCGTGAGGGCGAACAGGCCCAGCGGGGTTCCGCTGCCCCGGCCCCGGCCGGCGCCCTCGGAGACGGCGAGCAGCAGTGAGAAGAGCCCGGCCGCCATGCCGAGCAAGCCGGGGAGGTCGAAGCGGCCGCCGGTGCGGTTTCGCGGAAAGGCCGTCCGGGCGGGGCCTGTCGGCCGGGGGCCGGGCGCGCCCCGTAGGCTTCCCTGGCTGGACCTCGCCGCCCCGGTCGAGGACCTGGAGCGGTGCGCGGGACCGGCCGCCCCAGGACGGTGCGCAGTCCCGGAGCGGTGGTGAGCATGGCGCGCAGCACGGCCCGTGCGGAGCAGGTGAACGCGACGCGGGAGTCGATCCTGGCCGCGGCGGAGCGGCTGTTCGCCGAGCACGGCGTGTACGCCGTCTCCAACCGTCAGGTCAGCGAGGCCGCGGGCCAGGGCAACAACGCCGCGGTCGGCTACCACTTCGGCACCAAGGCCGACCTGGTCCGCGCGGTCGCGCGCCGGCACGCCGCGCCCATCGAGGTGCTGCGGGAACGGTCCCTGGCGGCGGCCGCCGGCTCCACCGACGTGCGCGACTGGGTCGACTGCCTGGTGCGCCCGGTCACCGAGCACCTGGCCGGCCTGGGCAGCCCCACCTGGTACGCGCGGTTCTGCGCCCAGGTGATGACCGACCCGGCGCTGCACGAGATCATGGTCGAGGAGTCCCTGACCGCCCCTGCCCTGCGGGACGCGATCGACGGCCTGAACCGCACCCTGCCCGCGCTGCCCGCCGAGGTCCGCACCGAACGCGGCCAGATGGTCCGGGCGCTGATCCTGCACACCTGTGCCGAGCGGGAGCGGGCTCTCGCCGAGGGCGCCCCGACCCCGCGCACCACCTGGAGCGAGGTCGCCACGGGGCTCGCCGACGCGATCGTGGGGCTGTGGCTCGCTCCGGTCACCCGTCCCCGCTGATCGCTGCGCATCGAACGTCACCACGACCGTCTCGGCGGCCCGGGCGTGAGCGCCGGCTCGAAGGCCCGGTCGGCCTGCGGGGACGGGGCACGGTGGCTGATGGGCTTCGCGAAGGGCTCATGGCGCTCGACGGGCAGCGGGGCGACCTCGAAGATCTCGGTCGGGCAGCCCTGCGGGGCGACGAGGGTCGGCTCGCTGCGCAGCATGCCGCCGAGGTCGATCTCGGAACCCTCCTTCTGCACGGCCAGGCGTCGTCGGGCGGGTGGGGGCGGGCGTCAGTCGCGCCTGGTGGCGATGGTGAGGGCGTTCGCTGCGACCACCGCCCCGATGCCCGCCCACTCCGGGCCGCCGAGCCCCTGGCCGAGCACGACCCACCCGACGACGGCCGCGAGGACCGGGTTGACGCTCATGAACAGCCCGAACGTCTGCGCGGGCACGGTCCGCAGGGTGAGCAGGTCCGCGAGATACGGCACGGCCGAGGAGAGCACCCCGGCGGCGATCGCGCACAGCACGGCCCCGGCGGTGGGCGGGTGCCGTACGGCGACGGCGATGCCGGCCGGCAGGAAGGCCAGAGCCGACACCCCGGCCGCGGCGCCCGCCCCCTGGGCCCCCGGGATGCGACGGCCCACGACCCGGTTGAGCAGGATGTACGACGCCCAGCAGCAGGCGGCCACCAGGCCGAGGCCCATGCCCATGTAGTCGGTCGAGGGCTGTGGGCGCATCAGGACGACGACCCCGGCCGCCGCCAGCGCAGCGCACCCCACGTCCAGCCGCCGCCGGGACCCGGCCAGCGCGATGGCGAGCGGCCCCAGGAATTCCAGGGTCACCGCGAGGCCGAGGCCGATCCGGTCGACCGCGCTGTACAGGCTGAGGTTCATCGTGCCGAAGACCGCCGCCAGCAGCAGCACCGGCCACCACTGGTGCCGGGTGAACGCCCGCAGCCGCGGCCTGCCGACGGCCAGCAGGACCAGCGCGGCGACGTACTGCCGCACCGCCACCACCCCGAGCGGTCCCAGCACGGGGAAGGCCAGTGCCCCGATCGCCGCGCCGGTCTGGTTGGACAGGCCGCTGGCGGACATGGTGGCCACGCCGGCCCACCGCCGTGGCGCGGGACCGGACCCCGCCGTGGACACGGTCGCGGCGGCGGGGCGTTCGAAGGCTCGAGACATAGCGGGATGGTGCGCCGCCAGGATGTTTGAGCAAAATGCATGCCAGGCTCGATCTATACGCTGAGCGTATGCATGAAGCGGACATCGACCTGCGGCAGCTCCGCTGCCTCGTGGCCATCGTGGACGAGGGAACCTTCACCGACGCCGCCGTCGCCCTCGGCGTCTCCCAGGCCGCTGTCTCCCGCAGCCTCGCCTCCCTCGAACGGGCCCTGGGCGTACGGCTGCTCAGGCGCACCTCGCGCGCGGTGACCCCGACCGCGACCGGGCTGCGCGTGCTGGCCCAGGCGCGGCGGGTGCTCGCGGACGTGTCCGAGCTGGTCCGGGAGGCCACCGCGGGACACGAACGGGTGCGGATCGGGTACGCCTGGTCGGCGATCGGCCGCCACACGGTGGCCTTCCAGCGGGGCTGGAGCGCCGCGCATCCCGGCACCGACCTGCACCTGGTGCGGGTCAACTCCCCGTCCGCGGGCCTGGCCGAAGGCGCCTGCGACCTCGCGGTCGTCCGCAGGCCGCTGGACGACCGGCGCTTCGGCACCGCCATCGTCGGCCTGGAACGGCGCCTGTGCGCACTGGCCGCCGACGACTCCCTCGCCAGGCGCCGCTCGGTCCGGCTCGCCGACCTCTCCGGCCGCACCCTCTTCGTCGACCGCCGTACCGGCACGGCCACCCCGGAGCTGTGGCCCGCCGAAGCCCGGCCGGCCGTCGAGGAGACGCACGACGTGGACGACTGGCTCACCGTCATCGCCGCCGGACGCGGTATCGGGGTGACCGCCGAGTCCACCGCGTACCAGTACCCGAGGCCCGGCATCGTCTACCGGCCGGTGCGCGACGCCGAACCCGTCGCCGTGCGTCTCGCCTGGTGGCGGGACGACCCGCACCCGGCTCACCAGGCCGTGCTCGAACTGCTCACCGGTCTCTACCGCACCGGCTGAGCGTCCGGGCCGAGGTACGCGAACGGAATTGCCGACCATCTTGTTGGGCCGGATCTGCGTCCGGCAGGCCCTCGTTCAGGGAGGGCACAACGCCGAAGGACGCCCGTCCGACCACCGGAGAGCAGGCCGGGCAGCATGCGCTCGCACTGTTGCGGCAGGCGCTCCTGAACGGCGGGATGGCGCCCGCCCAGTGGCTGGTGCAGAACGTACTCGCCGGGCAGTTCGGTGTGACGCGGGCCGGCATCCGGGGGCACCGATCGATCCGGTGGCTCAGGGCCTGGTCGAACGGATCCGGGGCCGCGGCTCGCGGGTGCGGGTGGTGACCGTGGAGGAAGCGGTCGCGGTCAAGGAGTGCCGCATGGTCCTGTGCGCGGCCAAGGCTGCCGTCGCGGCCAGTGACGAGCAGCCGGCAGAACCGGCCGACCTCGGCGCGGCGACGCGGAAGGCCGTAGCCGACGGTGAGCCGGTGACGTACTCCGACGTCAACCACCGACTCCACGACCGGATCCGGCAGACGTCCGGGCAGCGGGCCGCCATCGAGCTGCTGGAGCGGCTCGACGCCCGACTGGTCTCACGGCTCGTCCACCGGTTCCACGTCCAGCCCGGTGCACGCCAGCCGCCTGCCCACCTCGGCGCATGCCTCCACACCCCGGGGCGAACGGACGGCGAGCATCGGGCTGGTGTATCCGGCGGAGTCCTCCGCCGGATAGCTCGCCGACAGCAGGTCCCGCCCCGCCCGCACCGACACCTCGCGTGCCTGCGGGGGGTGTACGCGTACCTCCGACCACGCGGTGCCGCAGGTGGGCGAGTAGCGCAGGCGGACGTCGTAGGCGGAGTCGGCGACCCTGCTCTCGGTCTGCGCGTCCCGGGCGCACACCGAGGCGTCGGGCAACTCGCCCTGGCACGAGCGTGCGTGGCAGCCGGGCCGGGGCAGCACGGTCTGTGCGGTGGGGGCGGGGGTGCCCGGCCGCCCGGCCACGGTGACGGCGGCGGCCATCGCCGCGACCGTACCGAGCATGGCGAGCGCCGACAGCGGGAGCCACCGGCTGCGGGGCCGTGCCTGCTGCTTCGGGGGGACGGGCGCGGCCGCCTCCTCGGCCGCCTCCCACAGGGCCAGGACGGGTGCGGGGTCGGCGCCGGCCAGTCGGCTGAGCGCCTCCACGGCCGGTCGCGGGGGCCGTTGGGTACCGGTCAGATAGCGGTGCCAGGCCGACTTGCTGTAGGGGGTGCGTGCGGCCAGGGCCGCCAGGCTCAGTCCCGTACGGTTTCTCAGTTCGCGCAGTCTCACCACCAGCGGCTCGTCAGGTGCGGCCGATCCTTGGGGATGCGGCATCGTGCGTCCCTCGACTCCCAATCCGCTATGGGCGCTTTAGCCCCTGTTGTCGGAATGGCTTCCCGGGAGATCGGCCTCTGCAACACGCGGTGAGGTATGAGGACGGTGAGGCGTATATGGATCGAAGGCCCGTTCGGGGAAGGGGAGTTCCCGAACGGGCCTTCGATGGTCAGGTCGTGCGGCGGTCCGCGGCGGTCAGCACCACCGGACGGTGCGCCCCGTGCGGACGTAGCGCGCGGAGACGTAGCCCTGGTGGTGGGGGAGCCGGTACCAGACGTGGTTGCCGAAGACCCAGGAGCCGTACGTCTTGCAGGTGACCGTCAGCAGCCGGTGGGAGTGCCGGTGGCCGATCACTCGGTAGTAGGTGCCCGGCCCCGAGCGGACGTTCAGCCGGGCGTGATGGGTGACGACCCGCCCGACGACGGGCAGCGTGCGGCGGTACGACATGCCCTGGACGACGGCCCGTGCGGCTCCCGGCGCGACGAGGTGGTGGGCGCGGCGGTGGTGGAACCGGCGGTGGTGGGCGCGGTGCGTGTGCCGCCTGGCGTGGTGGCTGCGGTGCTTCTGGTGCTGCGCGGGGTGCTGCGTCGCCACGGCGGCTGCCGGGCGCGGGGCGGTCGCGGCGCTCGCCGGGGCGGCCCCGGCCGCCGCGGGCAGGAACGCGAGTACTGTGACCGTGGCCAGCAGACCGCTCTTGATGGTCCGTCGGATCATGGAAACCTCCGGCTGTCGTTCTCGTGACCACGAACGGTGATCACGTCAGGCAGCGTTGCCGTGGCGGGCCGCCGGGATGCCGTCCCGGCATCCCGTGGGACGCCGGGGACGTGCCCGGGGACGGGCCGTGCCGCCGATCCCCGGTCGATCCGGTCCTCGGCCGGAGGCGTTCCGCCGTCCTGCCCGTCTCCGTGGACGTACCGCTCCGTGGGGAACCGCATCATTTACTTGACTTGCGCAACCAAGCGGTGGGCTCGGGGCGTGCCCACGGAACCGCTGCCCTGTGTCCCCGCCGCTTCTCCCGAGGTCGTCGAGACCCAGCGAGCCCTGCCCCGCGTCACCTGCCTCGGCACCCGTGCCCGCCGGCACGACCGGCTGATGGTGCCGGCCGGTGTGCCGCTGGACCGGCCCGCGGTGGCGCGGCCGCGTCGGGCCGCCGACTCCCAGCCGCTCGGGCCGGGGGAGCCGGCGCAGCAGCTGGGCGTGGAGGCCTCCCCTGTGCCCCGGACCGTGCAGCAGCTGGAGCGGGCGGGGTACGTCACCCGGGTCCCCGCCCCGACGACCGCCGGGCCCAGCGGATCCGGCTCACCTACGCCGGCCGGCCGGGAGGCCGTCGCGCGGATCCGTGAGGCGGGTGCCCGCGGGATGCTGCTCGCCCTGGCCGACCGGCTGCCCGGGGAGCTCGGGCAGCCGGCGGTGCTCTTCCACCGCATGGTCGACGACGTCCTCGGGTGCGCGGTCGACGACGAGTCGGGCCGGGAGGCGGGCGTCCCTGCGGCGCAGCCCGCAGCGGGGCGGTTCTACCCGTCGGATACTCCCGATGGGGCGCCCCGTGCCCTACCGTCGAGTAATATCCGGCGGCAGGTCACCAGAGGAGGAACCGTGCCCCGGTCCGAACGATCACCCCTGCTGCTGGCCGGCCTGCTGGCCGCCGCCGGGGTCGCCCACTTCGCTTCCCCGAAGCAGTTCGACGCCACGATCCCCCGGGTGCTGCCGGGCTCGCCCAGGGCGTGGACGTACGGCAGCGGGGTCGTGGAGCTGGCACTGGCGGCCGGGGTGGCCTCTCCCCGCACCCGTGCCGTGGCCGCCAGGGCGGCGGCCGCCTTCTTCGTCGGAGTCTTCCCCGCCAACGTCAAGCTGGCCGTGGACTGGCGCCATCGGCCCGCCCCGCAGCGGACCGCGGCCCTGGCCCGGCTTCCCCTCCAGGTACCGCTCGTGCTGTGGGCCCGCGGTGTCGCCCGCAGCGGGGAGGGACGGTCATGACGGAGCGCATCGAGGTCGGGGACAAGGCCGAGGACTTCGCGCTGCCCGACGAGAGCGGCGCCACCCGGCGGCTCACCGAGCTGCTGGCCGACGGGCCTGTCGTGCTGTTCTTCTATCCCGCCGCCCTGACCCCCGGCTGCACGGCCGAGGCCTGCCACTTCCGCGACCTGGCCGCGGAATTCGCGTCCGTGGGTGCCCGCCCCGTCGGCATCAGCGGCGACAGCGTCGAACGGCAGCAGGAGTTCGCCGGACGGCACACGCTCGGCATGCCCCTGCTCTCCGACGCCGACGGGGCGGTGCGTGAGCGGTTCGGCGTCAGGCGGGGCTTCACCCTCGCGCCGACCAAGCGGGTCACCTTCGTCATCGCGCAGGACCGCACGGTGCTGGAGATCGTCCGCAGCGAACTGCGCATGAACACCCATGCCGATCGGGCGCTGTCCGTACTGCGTGCTCACCAGGGCTGAGCCGGGTCGTCCCCGCGCTTGATGCGTCGGAGCATTCGGATCATCCTTGGGCATATGGAGCGTGTCGCGGCCGCGGCGATCATTGATGCCCAGGGCAGGCTGACCGGGTGGAGCGAGGGCGCGCGGCTGCTCACGGGGCACACGGCGGACGAGATCGTCGGCCGGCCGGTGGCCGGTCTCCTCGCCGAGGACGTACCCCCCGGTGTCCTCGCCGCACGGTCCGGCACCGTCGCACTGCGCCACCGCGACGGCCACCGGGTCGAGGTGGCGCTCAGCGCCTGCCCGGTCCTCGGTCCGGGCGGCGAGGAGGCCGGACATGTGATCACCGCCACCGTGCCCGGACCGGCCCTGGCCGACCAGGCCTTCCAGCAGGCGTCCATGTCCATGTCGGTCTTCGACCTCCGGCAGAGCTATCTGCGCGCCAACGACGCGGCCTGCCGGCTGCTGGGTGTGTCCGAGGAGTCGCTGGTCGGCCGGTTCTATCCGGAGACCGTGGAGGACGCCGAGCACAGCCAGGGCTTTCTGCATCATCTGCGCCAGGTCGCCGAGACCGGCCTGCCGGTGCGCTACGAGAGCTTCACCGGCACTCCGGCCCCGAGCCGGGTGCATGCGTGGAGCATCGAGATGTGGCCCCTGCGGGACGTCTCCGGCGAGCTGGCCGGGGTCGCGCTGGCAGCATTCGACAGCAGTGAGCAGTACCGGGCCCGGCGCCGCCTCGCCCTGCTGAACGAGGCGGCCACCGGCATCGGCACCACCCTGGACGTGGTGCGTACCGCCGAGGAGCTGATCGAGCTGCTCGTCCCGCAGTACGCCGACTTCGCCAGCATCGACCTGCTGGACTGGGTCCTCGGGGAGGACGAACTGCCGATGATCCCGGACGGCGCCCTCACGCTGCGCCGCGTCGCGCACGGATCCACGCAGGAGGGCAACCCGGGTGTGGCCGTCCATCTGGGCGAGATGCACGGCTACCAGCCGTCCTCGCCGCCGGCCCGCGCCCTGCAGGAGGGCGGGGCGGTCCTCGGCCGCACCGGCGAGCCCGACTTCGACGAGTGGCTCGCGGAGCGCAACGCGCGCAGTCCCGAGGGCCGCCCCTACCGCGTGGGCGTCCACTCCATGATCGCCGTACCGCTGCTGGCCCGCGGCACCACGCTGGGCGTCGCGGTGTGCGTGCGGTCGCGCCACCCGGAGGACTACGCGCCCGACGACGCCGTCCTCGCCGAGGAGCTCGCCAGCCGCGCCGCCGTCTGCATCGACAACGCCCGCCGCTTCGCCCGCGAACGCAGCACCGCCCACGCCCTCCAGCACAGCCTGCTGCCCAGGGGGCTGCCCGGACAGGCCGCGGTCGAGGTGGCTCACCGGTATCTGCCGTCCGGATCGCTGGCGGGCATCGGCGGCGACTGGTTCGACGTGATCCCGCTCTCTGGCAGCCGGGTCGGGCTGGTCGTCGGCGACGTGGTCGGCCACGGCATCCAGTCCTCGGCCACCATGGGCCGGCTGCGCACGGCCGTGCGCACCCTCGCCGACGTCGACCTGCCCCCGGACGAGCTCCTCACCCACCTCGACGACCTGGTCACCCACCTGGCCTCCGACGACAGCGGAGAAGAGGTCGCCGAACTCGGCGCCACCTGCCTCTACGCCGTCTACGATCCCGTCTCCCGCCGCCTCTCCCTGGCCGCTGCCGGCCACCCGGCGCCGGCCCTCGTCCTGCCCGGCGGCACCCCGGAGTTCCTCCCCATGACCGCCGGACCGCCCCTCGGGGTCGGCGGGCTGCCCTTCGAGGCGATGGAAGTCGACCTGCCCGAGGGCTCGATCGTCGCCCTCTATACCGACGGGCTGGTCGAGGACCGGGACCGGGACGTCGACCACGCCACCGACGAACTGCGCCGTGCCCTCGGCGCGCCGGCCGACTCCCTGGAAGATCTCACCGACAACGTCCTCAAGGCCGTCATGCCCGAACAGCCCACCGACGACGTGGCCCTGCTCATGGTCCGCACCCGCGCCCTGGGCACCGATCGCGTCGCGACCTGGGACGTACCGCCCGACCCGGCCGAGGTGGCCGCCTTCCGGCAGGCGGCCACCGAGCGGCTGGCCGCCTGGGGACTGGAGGAGGCCGCGTTCGTCACCGAACTCGTCGTCAGCGAACTCGTCACCAACGCCATCCGCTACGGCGTACCGCCCATCAAGCTGCGCCTGATCCGCGACCGCGCGCTCATCGTCGAGGTCTCCGACGCCAGTTCCACCTCCCCGCACCTGCGCCGGGCGCACGCCTACGACGAAGGCGGCCGCGGGCTGCTGCTGGTCGCCCAGCTCACCCAGCGCTGGGGCAGCCGGCAGACGGGTACCGGCAAGACGATCTGGGCGGATCAACCGCTGCCCGAGGGGTGATCACCGGAACGGGCAGCCCGGCTTCGGTGCGTCCTCGGAGAACGGCGAACAGTGCGGCAGCACGTAGGGCACGTAGAGCACGAGCGGGGTGTCGCCCAGGTTCCGGCCGATGTGCACAGGGTCCGGACCGGTCGGCTCCTGGATCGTCGCGCCCGTCCGGTGGACGCCTTCTGGGGCGCAGGCGGAGTCGAAGCGGCTGAGGGTGCCCTGCTTCACGAAGCCCTGCAGCGGGCCTTTGCGGTGGTGCCATCCGGTGCTCTGACCGGGCGGGACGGTGATCTCCCGCAGCGTGCAGTCGGTGCCGCCGACCGTGGTCCGGCCAAATCTCCGGGCCGTCACCCCGGGCCCCGCGGGGGTCGCCCCGGCGGTGCCGCAGGCAAGGACGCCGGCGGCGGTCGCCGCGCCGATGACGGCGGTGTGCAGTGCGGTGCGCATGCGGAAGCCTCCCGGACCGCGAGCGGTCATCGCCGCGAAGAGGGAGGCGGAGCAGGCGCGTTGGGGCCGGAACCCGGTGACCCGGATT